>CAYOXR010000090.1:0-5312 GCA_964407955.1 uncultured bacterium
GCTCGAGGGCATGCTCGCCGCCTTGCGCGGCCTGCTGGCGCCGCGCCTGACCGGCGTCGACGCCGACGACGACGCCGCCGTCGCGGCGGCGTTCGCGGCGCTCCCCTTCAACTTCGCACTCAAGGGCGCGGTGGATCTGGCGCTGGCCGAGGCCCGCGCCAGCCAGCGCGGCGGCAGCCTCGCCGGCCTCGAAGCGGGGGCCCTCCGCCGCCCCGAGGTGAGCTTCATCCTCGGCATCGCGGCGCCGGACGTCATGCTCGCCGAGGCGACGCGCGTCGTCGAGGCCGGCGTCCGCGTCCTCAAGGTGAAGGTCGGCCGCGACCCGGACCACGACGAGAGCGTCGTGCGCGCCCTGCGCGGCGCCTTCGGCGACGCCGTGCAGCTCTATGCCGACGCCAACCAGACCCTCGCCCCCGGGCAGGCCGCGGCGCGCCTGGCGCGCCTGGCCGAGCTGGGCATCGCCTGGGTGGAGGAGCCGGTGCCGGTGCAGCACCTGGGGGCCCGCCGCGCGCTCAAGCGCGCGGCCGTGGTGCCGCTCATCGCCGACGACAGCGCCATGACGGTCGCCGACCTGGAGCGTGAGCTCGAGGGCGACACCTTCGACATCCTCAACATCAAGCCGGCGCGCAGCGGCTGGCGCGACTCGCTCGCCATGCTGGCCATGGCCCGCGACGCCGGCAAGGGCGTGATGGTGGGCTCCCAGGCCTGCAGCAGCCTGGGCACGCTGCACAGCGCGGTCGTGGCCAGCCGGGGAGCCACCCACCCGAGCGAGCTGAGCTTCCCGCTCAAGCTCGAGGCCGACAGCCTCGAAGGCCGCCTCCCCATCGCGGGCGGCCGCCTCGACCTGGACACGCTCGCCTCGGCCCGGTTGCGGCCCGGCCTGTGGTCGCCAAGCTGGCTCTAGACGCCTGGCGTTTCACCGGCTGCGCGGCGCGGTAGGATTCCTTCCATCGCCCCGGGCGGGAGGCAGCGTCCCGCCACCGACGGCGCCAGACTCGCAATCATGCGGCGCCGCCGTGGCGTCACGCGGGGGCCGGAGGATGCCCATGGAGAGATCCCTGCTCATCGCCGTGTTCGTCGCTCTCTTGACCGGCTTGGCCATCGGCGCCCAGGGCGGTGTGGTCCGCTCGGCCGCCGCCCTGGTGGGCGCCGCACGCGCCGGCATGCTCGTCAACGTCGCCGGCGGAACGCTCTCGATCCTGTTGCTTGCCGCTCTGGCCGCGGCCCGCGGGCACCTGGGACTGCCCGCCGTGCTCCACAGCGCACCGTTCTGGGGCGGCGCCGGCGCTCTGGGCGTGGGCATCCTGGTCGGCATGGCCGTCGCCCTACCCAGGCTTGGCATCGCCGCCGGGCTCGGCGGCATCATCTTCGGACAGATGCTGGCCGCGGTGATCATCGACACCGCCGGCCTGGGAGGGACGCGCATTGCGCTGAGCGCGCCGCGCCTGGCGGGCCTGGCGTTCCTGGCGCTGGGCATCGTGCTGCTGCTGCCGCGACGCTGACGCGCCCGAGCGCTCCACCTCAAGGCAGCAGGAGCAGCGAGAACAGCGCCAGACCCAGCGCGCCCATGGCGATGGTGCCCGGCCCACCCAGGGCGCTGAGGATCCACAGCAGGGTGCCGCTGAGGAGCCCGGACAGCCCCCAGGTGGTCCACTCACGGTGCGACACGTGCAGCCAGCTCGACGCCTTCTCCAACGTCACCATCGCCAGCGCGATCAGCGCGAACGCCAGCAGCGCCGCCTCCGAGGTCCCCACGCTGCCGCCGCGATTGAGGCCGACGGCCGCCAGCACCGCGAACAGCCCGCCGGACGCCATCGCGCCGGGCAACACGCGGCCGACACCGCGCGAGAAGGCGTCCACCGGCAGCGGCATCGGCTCGACGGAGGGGCCCAGCAGCCAGGCGGCTAGGAAACCGGCGGCGAGCCCCAGCACCGCCAGCGGCAGGCCGCCGACCACGCCCGCCGACAACGTCGCGTAGACGTAGCCGAGCGCCGCCAGCAGCGCCACCTTCATCAGCAGCGGTGAACGCAGCAGGCTCAGGGAGCTGCGCCAGCCGATGGCGCCGAGCGGCCCGGCCGTGGGGGCCGGCGCCGGCAGGCGCGTGCGGGCACCGCCGGCGCGGCGCCCGCGCCGCCGCCCGCCGCGCGCCAACGCCCCACGCCGCCGCAGGGACCCGGCGCTCTGCGTCATCACGGCGTACAGCACGGCGCTGCGAAACTCCGAGACCACGCTGGCGTCGTAGAGGTAGCCGCTCGGGTAGGCGTCGGTCTGGTAGGCGAGCGCCAGCCCCGCAGCCAGCAGCGCCAGCGCGCCCGCCACGACAGCGGCCAGCGCGGGCGCGCCGGCACCCTGCTCGACGCCCAGCGGCCCGGACGCCGCGCCCGCCGCGGCCAGCAGCGACGCCAACGCCACCAGCGGCCACGCCAGGGCCCGCCGCTCGTACACCAGCAGCGCCAGCGCCGAGCGCAACAGCCACAGCGCCGCGCCGAGCGCCACCAGCGCCGGCGCGGAGCGGGCGAAGAGGATGCTCACCAGCAACCAGGCGGCGGTGCCCACCACCGCGCCCACGAGCACGCGCGACACGAAGTAGCCGAGGAGCCGCGGGCGCAGCACGCGCCTGGCGGGCCACGGCGCCAGTCCCAGCAGGTGCGCGTGCGGCCGGCCGACCACCACCGGCGGCGTGCGCTGCAGCAGCACGCTCACGAGCGCCAGCACGGCCACCGCGTCGATCGCGATGGGCAGCACCGACGCGCCGACGGGATGTGCCAGCGGGGCGGCGGACTGCACGCCGCCCACCACGAACAGAGCGATCCAGAAGATCAGGTAGATGATGGTCGACCAGCCGAAGGTGCGCCCTACCCAGCGGTAGCCGCGGCCCAGGCGCCGCCTGAGCATGCGCCGCTCCAGCGCGCGCAGCCCCGTCCCGCCCCCTGACGCGGCGGCGCTAGCCACGACGTGCGCCCACGTGGCCGCCGCGCACCTCCACCACCTTCGCATCGAGGTCGCTCTCCAGCGACTGCTCGTGGGCGCTGAGGAGGTTGACGGTGCCGGACGCCGCGCGCTCGCGAAGCGCCCCGGTGAGCGTCACGCGCGCATCGGCATCGAGCGTGTTGAACGGCTCGTCGAGCAGCAGCAGCGCCGGCGCCACCCCCAGCGCCAGCGACAGCGCCGTCTTGTGGCGCATGCCGCGCGAGTGGGTGCCCGGGAACTCGTCGAGGCGGGACCCGAGCTCGAAGCGCTCCAACCACGACAGGATCGCCGCCTCGGCGTCCGGCCGGTCGTAGGCGCGGCTCATGAACACGGCGTGCTCCCGCACGGTGAGGTCCTCGAAGAGCACCGGCACGTCCGCCACGAAGGCGAAGGCGGCGCGCCCCTCCAGCGTGCGCGGCCTGGCGCCGAAGAGCTTGATCTCGCCGTCGAACGGCAGCAAGCCCGCCATCGCCCGCAGCAGGGTGCTCTTTCCCGCGCCGTTGGGCCCGCGCAGCAGCACCGTCGCGCCGGCCGCGATGGTCAGCTCGACGTCGTCCAGGATCGCCTCGCCGCCCAAGCGGACGCGCACGCCCTCGAGCGTGACGGTTCCCGGCTGCGCGGCCTCGGTTGCGGTCGTTGGGTCGCTCATCGGCTCCCACCTTACGCCGGGGAGGGCGTGGGCGATGCGTGGGGCGTGGGCGCGGACCGGAACGCGTGGCGTGGCCGGAACGTGTGGCGGCGCCGGAACGAGTGAGGTGGCCGGAGCGACAAGCGTGGACGCGGCGTGGGCCGTAGGCGCGGCGTGGGCCGCAGGCGCGGTGTGGTCCGTAAGCGCGACGTGGGGCGTGGGCGGACCAGCGGGCGCAGCGACACCGGGCAGCCCGCCCACGTGGGTAGAATGCGCCATTCGGCATTTGGGAGGCTCGACCATGGCGGACACGCTCACCACGTCCAGGCTCAATCGTCACAGCGCGCTGATCACCGAAGGCGACCAACGCGCCCCCAACCGCGCCATGCTGCGCGCGGTCGGCTTCGGCGACGACGACTTCGGCAAGCCGATCGTCGCCATCGCCAACGGCCACAGCACCATCACCCCCTGCAACGCCGGCCTGGGCGAGCTGGCGGCGGCCGCCGAGAACGCCGCGCGCGGCGCCGGCGGCATGCCCCAGACGTTCGGCACCATCACCGTCTCCGACGGCATCTCCATGGGCACGGAGGGGATGAAGCTGAGCATGGTGTCGCGCGAGGTCATCGCCGACAGCATCGAGACCGTGTGCCGCGCCCAGAGCATGGACGGCCTGCTCGCCGTCGGCGGCTGCGACAAGAACATGCCGGGCGCCATGATCGCCATCGCGCGGCTCAACATCCCCAGCGTGTTCGTCTACGGCGGCACGATCAAGCCCGGGCACCTCGCCGGCGAGGACCTTACCGTCGTCAGCGTGTTCGAGGCCGTGGGGCAGTACTCGGCGGGCCGCATCCCCATGGACACGTTCCGCGCCATCGAGCAGCACGCCTGCCCGGGTAACGGCTCGTGCGGCGGGATGTTCACCGCCAACACCATGTCCTCGGCCATCGAGGCCATGGGCATGAGCCTGCCAGGCTCGAGCACCATGGCTGCCGAGGACGCCGAGAAGCGCGAGAGCGCGGCGCAGAGTGCTGCGGTGCTGCTGGAGCGGGTCCGCGATCAGCTCCTGCCGCGCGACATCATGACCCGAGACGCCTTCGAGAACGCCATCCGCGTGGTGATGGCCGTCGGCGGCAGCACCAACGCCGTGCTGCACCTCATGGCCATCGCGCACGCCGCCGAGGTCGAGCTCTCCCTCGACGACTTCGAACGCATCCGCCGGACCACGCCGGTGCTGTGCGACCTCAAGCCCTCGGGGCGCTACGTCGCCACCGACCTGCACCGCGTGGGCGGCATCCCGCTGGTGATGAAGATGCTGCTGGAGGCGGGGCTGCTGCACGGCGAGGCAATGACCGTCACGGGCGAGAGCGTCGCCGCCAACCTGGCGGCCACGCCGGCCCGGCCGCCAAGCGGCCAGGACGTGGTGCACCCCATCGACCGACCGCTCTACCCGCACGGCCACTTGAACATCCTGCGCGGCAACCTGGCGCCCGACGGGGCCGTGGCCAAGACCACCGGCCTGAAGTCGCACCGCATCCAGGGTCCGGCGCGCATCTTCGAGAGCGAGGAGGCATGCCTGGACGCCATCCTCGCCGACGGCATCGCTCCCGGCGACGTCGTGGTGATCCGCAACGAGGGCCCCCGCGGGGGGCCCGGCATGCGCGAGATGCTCTCCCCCACCAGCGCCATCATCGGCAAGGGGCTGGGCGATGCGGTC
>CAYOXR010000091.1:0-14015 GCA_964407955.1 uncultured bacterium
CCGTCGGGACGCCTGGGCATGGCACCCGAGAGCATCCCCGTGGCGGTGGTGGTGTTCCTTGGGGGCATCGGCGGTGGCATCGCCTTTCCCATTATCCCGATCCTCGGCGTCGAGCTGGGGCTGCCGGCGCTGCTCGTCGGCTGGATCCTGTCGGCGAACCGGGTGACCCGACTGTTCGCGAACCCGGCCGCCGGCGCGCTGATCGACCGCTTCGGAGGGAAGTGGCCGCTCACCATCGGCCTTGTCATCGAGGGCGTCGCGACCGGCACCTACAGCCTGGCGCTCCACACGTCCGTCCCCGGCTGGCTGCTGCTCGCCGGTCGCGCCATCTGGGGGCTGGGCTCGGCGGCCATCATCGTGGGCGCCGTAACCATCGCGCTCAACGCCTCCGACGAGGAGAATCGCGGCCGCAGCACCGCTGCGGTGCGCCTCGCGGTGAGTCTGGGCATGCCGGCCGGCAGGCTCGCCGGCGGGCTGGTCGCCGGCTTCGTATCCGACGACGCCGCTTTCCTCTTCGCGACCGCCGTCACCTTTCTGGCGGGGGCGTTGGCGTGGTGGACCGTCCCCAAGGTCGGCGGGCCGCCGCGCGGGTCCGCTTCGCAGCGCGAGCGCACGCCCCTGGCCGCGCGCCTGCGAGCCACGGCCGCGAGCGTGCTGCATGCCGACCCACGCGTGCAGGTGGTGTGGCTGGCGAACATGCTGGTGTTCTTCTCCATCCAGGGCACGCTTCTGGCGACGCTGGTGCTGCTCATCCACGCGCGCGGCATCAGCGTCGCCGGCCTGGCTGAGCAGCCCATGGCGGGCGCCTTGCTGGCGGTGATGATGCTGGCGTCGGCGGGGATCACCGTCTACGTCGGACGGGCCCTCGACCGCATCCCCTCGCGGACCGGGCTGGCGCTGCCCGGCGTGGTCTCCGGGGCGGTGGGGTTCGCGGTGCTGGCACTTACGGCAAGCCCCTGGCTGGCCGGCTGCGGCGTGGTGCTGCTCGGGGTCGCCATGGGCGCAACATCCATCCCGCTGTTGACGCTGCTCGGTGACCTCACGCCCGAGGAGCGCCGCGGTCAGGTCGTGGGCTACTACCAGTTCTTCGGCGACGTGGGTGGCAGCCTCGGGCCGGTGCTGGGCGTCGAGCTCGTCACCCGCTTGGGCTTCACGCCGACCTATCTCGGCGTGGCTGCGCTCCTCGTCCTGGACGTGCCCCTGCTGGTGCTGCTGTGGCGCGCGGAGCGGCGGCAGGGACGCCTCAGCGCCGACTGACGCGTCGCCCCGGTGTCCGCAACGGCGTCAGGGGCCTGCCGGTACGATCCTGAGGTGGTCGCGAAGCGCCATCGCTCCGCCGACGATGAGCGCCGCGACGTTGACCAGCGTGGCAGGGTAGAGGAGCACCAGCCCCGTCACCGCCAGCAGCCAGCGCTCCCACGTCGGGAGCCTGTGCAACATGAAGCCGGCACCGGCGGCGGCAAGCAGGACGATGCCGGCGAGCGCGAAGGCGAACCTCGGCACGATGACCATCAACGCGTGCCCGGTGCTGAGCCCCTCGATGACCGGCACGATGAGCAGTGCGGTACCCGAGTAGGAGAGCAGGAAGGTGAAGCCGATGAGGTACTTCGGCAACGCCACCATCGCCGCATACATACCGGTCTGTATGGGGTTGGTGCGAAACACCGACGCGGCGGCATAGGCGGAGAGGCCCACGGGCGGCGTGATGTCGGCCAGCACGGCGTAGTAGAACAGGAACATCTGGGTGGCCAGCATGGCGGCGTCATGCGGCACGCCGTTGGCGACGGCGAGCTGCTGGATGGCGGGGGCGACCAGCGCCGAGGTGAGGACGTAGGTCGCGATGGGGGGGACGCCCATGCCCAACAGCAGGCTGAACAGGGCGGCCAGCACCGTCGCGACGGCGAGGGATTGCCCGGACACGGCCAGCAGGAGCTGGGAGACCTTCGAGGCCAGCCCCGTCAACACCATCATGGTCATGATCATGTTGGCGGCGACGACGGCTCCGCCGATGGGGATGAGGT
Organism: uncultured bacterium; assembly: GCA_964407955.1. GTDB lineage: Bacteria > Deinococcota > Deinococci > Deinococcales > Trueperaceae > JASBRS01. Next base: position 2,022 of record CAYOXR010000091.1, read on the forward strand.
TGCGGAAGCCGTTGGCCAGCCCCTCCCACAGCTTGCCGAGCGGCGGGCGCACGGTGGGGTCGAGGTAGGCGAGGGCGATGAACGCGAAGATCGCCACGGTGACGGTCAGGTTCACCGAGTAACCGCGGTAGATCATCACCAGGATGAGGAGCACGGGGAGGAACACGTAGCCGTAGCGCAGCGCGTAGCGGCGGTCGATGTCGGCTGCCGCCGCCACCGTCGCCAGCTGCGTCTTGCGCGCGTAGAACTCGTTGAAGGCCCACACGGCGACGAGGAACAGGACCATCGGTCCGATCGCCATGACGATGATGCTGGTGTAGGGAATCGCCAATAGCTCGACCATCACGAAGGCGATCGAGCCCATGATGGGCGGCGTTATGTACGCGATGGTGCCGACGGTGGACGCCAGGCCAGCGGCGACGAGCCGCTGGTAGCCGGCGCGCTGGAACATCGGCTCGGTCAACGTCGAGACGAACAGCGTGTCGGCTGCACCGGAGCCTGAGAACCAACCCATCATCACGGCCATGACGCTGGTCGCGCGGCCCGCTGAGGCGGGGCTCTTGCCGACCAGCAGGAAGGCGATGTTGGCGATGATTTCGCCGAAACCCAGGGCGGAGATGACCGCCCCGAGGATGGTGAAATAGACCAGATACTTCAGCGATACGCCGGTGATGATGCCGAACAGGCCCGCCTCGGTCTCTGCATAGAGCTTGCCGAGGAGCATGTCGAGCGGAAAGCCGGGGCTTTGCAGCACGCCGGGAACCAGATAGCCGTAGAGGTTGTAGAGCAGGAAGACGAGGACGAGCCCGGGCAAGACGGGACCCAGCATGCGGTACACCAGCCCCAGCACCAGGAAGGTCAGACCGAACGACATCGCCAGGTCCCACGGAACGGGCAACATGGCCCGGCTCACCAGGGCGTTGAACTGGAGGAGCAGGTAGAGGAACGGCGCGAAACACAACAGCGCCGCCAGCAGGTCCAGAGCGCGCGCTGCACGAGGAACGAGGCCGGGAACGACCGCTGCGATCCAGTACACGGTCGCGACGATGGCGACCACCGGCGGCAGGCCGAGGCGCCAGAAGGCGTACAGGGGCACGGCCGAGAGCAGCGCGAAGACCCAGGCCCCAACACCCGGTCTCGATGGCTTGCGGGCAACGATCAGCAGGTAACCGGCAAGCACCAGCAGGAAGACGTGGGCCGCGCGTTCGACCTGGGTGAGGTCCAGCAGCGGAATCTCACTGTGCGACCAGGGCATGTAGGGATGGATGACGAGGTACAGGTGGTAGAGCGTCGCCACCAGCAGGACGCCGAACGTGACGCGCTTCAGAACGGCGGCCACAGTAGCAGGATCTCCAGGCAGTCGTCGGCGAGCTCGAAGCGGCGGCCGCCAAGCGTCACCGTCATGCCTACGACGGTGCAGTAGGCCAGCGAGCGCGTGCGCTGCCGCCCGAGCCGGTCGTTGATGCGGTAGGTGCCGCCGGTGTAGTAGTCCTCGGTCTTCTCGTCGGTGCGCATCCTGAAGTGATCGAAGCCGTCGAGAAGGCCGAAGGTTATGTTCACCGGGCCGCCGGTCACCGAGTTGGTGAAGCGCACGCTACCGTGCTGCCACGCCCACAGCCACAGCACCGTGCCGCTGCCGGGTGCGTCCCCCTGCAGTCTCACGGGCCGTGCCAGAGTGAGGAGCAGGGCCCCCATCGCCAGGACGGGGGCCCAGACCAAGACGCGCATCATGGCCTACTGGATGGCACCGACTTCCTTGAAGTAGCGAATGGCGCCGGCGTGGAAGGGGATGGTGGTATGGCCGATGAACTTGGCGGTGTTCGCGACCGTGGTGTCGAGCGATGGCTTGATGGCGTCGTGCAGATCCTGGATGTGCGTGAACACCGTCTTGGTGATGGTGTAGGCCACATCGTCGGGCAGCGACGCCGGGCAGGCGAAGCGGTTCCAGAAGGCGAGGGTGCTGGCGTCCTGGGGGGTGCCGTAGGTCGACGCCGGGATGGTTCCCATCACCCCCAGGCCGGGGAAGCGCTGCATGAAGGTCTGGACCGCAGCGCCGTTGGGGTCGAGCGACACCAGTGCCAGCTGCTTGCCCTTGCGCTTCAGGGTGGTGGCGAGCTCGCTGATGGAACCGGTGGGGATGCCGCCGGACCAGAAGTACGCGTCCAGCGTGCCGTTCGCCAGGGCGTCGGCCGATTCGGCCGCACCCAGGCGCGACCATTTCGTGAAGCTGTCGGTCTTGACGCCCGCCGCGTCCAGCACCAGCAGCGTGGTGTACTCCGTACCCGAGCTGGGCGCACCGGTGGAGACGCGCTTGCCGGCGAGGTCGGCGAGGGAGTGGATGCCGGAGTCGGCCGTGGTCACGATCTGCAGGTAGTTGGGGTAGGTCACCCACAGGATGCGCGACGGCGCCGGGTCGCCCTTGAACTTCTCGTGGGTGCCGTTGTACGCGACCAACGCCGAATCGGGCAGGGAGAGCTCGCAGTAGTAGACGCCCCGGTTGGGGTCGGTCTTGTCACGGAGCAGCAGGTTGTTGTCGATCGAGGCGGCCGTCTGGATCGCGGTCGCGCTGATGCCCGCGTACTTGGTGAGCATCTGTGCGACCTGGGTGCCGTAGTAGAAGTACACGCCGCCGGTTCCGCCGGTGCCGATCACGATCTGCACCCGCTGAGCGAACGCCGGGCCGAGCAGGGCCGCGGCCAGGATGGCCAGAACGATCCACGAGCGTCTCACACCAACCTCCTTGTTGGGCGAACGTAGTGCTGGAGCCCACGATACAAGGGTCGGCGTCGAGCCGCGCGTGTGTAGTCGGCGTGCCTGGTACCAGGCTGATGTCGAGAATGGGCGCTCCGCAGCGGCGGTCGCCGGAGAAAGCGCTTCCGCTCAACCGTTCAGCGTCCGGTTCGCCCCCCGCGTCCGGGCGACGGTGCCGCGGCGCGTCCAGTGGCGGTGCCGTTCGCTCCCCGGGTCTGAGGCCCCGCACCGCGCGTGCTTGCGGCGCGCGGAGCAGCGTTGGCGTCCGCGTTCAAGCCGCCCGTACCCACCAGGCGCTCGAACTCCTTGGGATCGACCGAGCGGGCCAGCCCGACCTCGAAGCTGATGAGGCGCTTGAGGTGCAGCTCGGAGAGATTGGCATCCATGGTGACCATGCCGAGCGAGCCGCCCATCTGGATCTGCGCGGGGATCTGGTGCGTCTTGGCCTCACGGATCAGGTTCCGGATGGCGGGCGTGGCGACCAGGAACTCATACGCGAGCACGCGCCCATCGCCGTTCGGCTTGGGGATGAGCTGCTGCGTGAGGATGGCCTGCAGGTTGTTGGCGAGCTGCACCCGCACCTGCTCCTGCTGGGCCTCGGGGAAGACGTCGATGATGCGGTCGATGGCCTCGGCGGCGGTGTTGGTGTGGAGTGTGCCGAGCACCAGGTGACCGGTCTCGGCTGCGGTTACCGCTGCACCGATGGTCTCGAAGTCGCGCATCTCGCCGACCAGGATGACGTCGGGTGCCTGCCGCAGCACGCTGCGCAAGGCGGCATGGAAGTCGCGCGTGTCCTCCCCGACCTCACGCTGGTTGACGATCGAGCTCTTGTGCTGGTGGAAGAACTCGATGGGGTCCTCGATGGTGACGATGTGCTTGGAGTACTCCTCGTTGATCAGGTCGATCATGGTGGCGAGAGTGGTGGACTTGCCCGAGCCGGTGGGTCCCGTGACCAGGACCAGGCCGCGCGGCAGCCGCGCGGTATTGGCGATCTCCTGCGGAAGCCCGAGCTCGCCGAAGGTCATGACCTCTTCGGCGATCGTCCGCATCACCCCGCCCACGCTGCCCCGCTGCTGGAACACGTTGACACGGAAGCGGCCGTGACCGGACAGGCTGAACGAGAAGTCGAGGTCCTTGCGCTCCTCGAAGTTGCGCTGCTTCTTCTCGTCCATCAAGGCGTACATCAGACGACGCGTGAGGTTCGGGGACAAAGGATCGTAGTCCGTCGGGCCCCAGTCACCGTCGATCTTGAGCATCGGCGGCAGCCCCACGGTGATCAGCAGGTCGGAGGCGCGCCGCTCGATCGCCATCTTGAGGAGGTCGACGATGTCGGCCTGGATCTGCGTGGAGCGAATCTGGTCAGCCATGCGTGTCCTTCCGGTCCGGCCGGGGCCGCGGCCTACTCCGCGGTACGGGCCAGGACCTCTTCCAACGTGGTGATGCCCTGGAAGGCCTTGTGGATGCCATCCTGCCTGAGCGTGTGCATGCCATTCTTCGTGGCGATATCACGGATGTCGAAGGTCGAGGCCTCCTTGACGATCGCCTTCTCGATGTCGTCGTCCACCACGAGCAGCTCGTGGATCGCGTAGCGGCCGTTGTATCCGCTGCCGCCGCACTTCTCGCAACCGACCCCGCGGTAGAGCTTCTGGCCATGCGTCTCGGCCTCGGTCATGCCGAGGCGCCTGAGCACGTCCGGCTCGGGCGTGTACTCCACGCGGCATTCGGTGCACACCTTGCGCACCAGACGCTGGGCCAGCACGCCGATCAGCGAAGCCGAGACGTTGAACGGCTCGATGCCCATCTCGGTGAGTCGGGTTACGGCGCCGGCCGCGTCGTTGGTGTGAAGCGTGGCGATGAGGAGGTGGCCGGTCAGCGCCGCCTCCATGGAGATCTTGGCCGTCTCGTGGTCGCGGATCTCACCGACCATGATGATGTCCGGGTCCTGGCGCAGGAACGCTCTCAATGCCCGCGCGAAGTCCAACCCGGCCTTCATGTTCACCTGCGTCTGATTGATGCCGGGGATCTCGTACTCGACGGGATCCTCGATGGTGGTGACGTTGACCTCGGGCGTCGCGATGCGCTTGAGGATGCTGAACGTCGTGAACGACTTGCCCGAGCCGGTGGGGCCGGTGATGAGGAACATGCCGTAAGGCTTCTGGATGACGTCCTTGAAGCCCTGGAAGTTGTAGTCGGCGAAGCCGAGTTCCTCGATCTCGGGGATGTCGGTCGCGCGCTTCAAGAGGCGCATGACGGCCTTCTCGCCGTACACGGTGGGAAGCGTCGACAGGCGCAGATCGACCTGGGCCGACTTGTCGCGGAAGCGCACGCGGCCGTCCTGAGGCACGCGCCGCTCCGCGATGTTCAGGCCGCCCATGATCTTGATGCGGGCGGCCATGGCGCTGGCCGTCGACTTGGGCATGGTCATGTACTCGCGCAGGGTGCCGTCCTTGCGCACGCGCACCACCACGTTCTTCGGCCGGGGCTCGATGTGGATGTCGGACATGTCGCCCAGGATCGACTCGCGGATGATGTTGTTGACCACCTTCACCAGCGCGTTGTCGTCGATGGCGCTGGTGTCTTCCTGCTCCTCGGCCGGACCCCCGCCGACCTCCTCGACGAGCGCCTTGGCAAGCTCGTCCATGTCGGTGCCGTCGTGATAGAAGCGGTTGATGGTGCGCGCCAGGGTGTCCTCGGTGGCCACCGCCGGCTGGATCTCCTTGCCGGTGATGAGCCGGATGTCGTCCAGCGCGAACACGTGCCGCGGGTCCTTCATGGCCACGATCAGGGTGTTGCCCTCGATGCGGATGGGCATCGCCTGGTATCGGCGCGCCGTTTGCTCGGGCACCAGGCTGACCGCATAGGGGTCGACCTTGACGCCGTCGTCGATGAACTCGTAACCGAGCTGCATGGCCAGGCTGCGCGCAAGCATCTCGGGACTGATCTTGCCGGACTGCACGAGGGTGTCCTCGAGCCGCCCGCCGCCCGCACGCTGCTTGTTGAGCGCCTCGTCGACATCGGTCTGGGTCACGTAGCCGAGATCGACGAGGATCTCGCCGAGCGGCTTCACCCGCCCGAGCTTCGCCTGCTCTTCCAGCGCCTTGCGAAGCTGCTCGCGCTTGAGCTTCTTGTTCATGAGCAGCGTCTCGCCGAGACGCCCGCGATTGTCGGCGTACATCTGCTCGATGCGCCGCATCACTTCGCGTTCCGGCGCCGCCACGAACGACAACGGGCGCTGGATGATCGCCTCGATGTCGGGCATGCGCCGCGGGTCGGAGACGGCAACCAACAGCTCCTCGCCGTTCAGCCGGTAAGGGACGGCGCTGAACTGCACGGCATCGAGCCGCAGCAGCGTGCTGGCCAGGCGCTCGTTGACGGCCTCATCGTCGAGCGAGGCCTGGAACGGGATGCCCATCTGCTCGGCGAGCAGCTGCGCCAGCTGGTCGTCGTCCAACGCGCCCTGACGGACCAGGATGCGGCCGAGCAGGCCGCCGGTCCGGTGCTGCTCCTCGACTGCGTCCGTGAGGGCGTCATCGGTGATGAACCCGCGCTCGACAGCCAGCGAGCCGAGCCGTTGGCTGATGTCGACCTCGAAGTCGGGCGGCGCCTCCTGGCCGAGCTCGGGGTAGTACGTCGCGATCGCCCACTGCAGCTCCTTCTGCAGGGCCTGGTACGGCTCCACGAGGCAGCCCGAGGCGTCCTCGACCTCTTCGATGGCGAGCGCGTCGAGCGGATCCTCGAAGGCAACCCGAAGGCGGTTGCCGTCGATCGCGAAGGGCATGGCGCCGACCTCGAAGGCGACGTCGGCCGGTATCTTGCTCAGCGCCTCGGACATGACGTCCACACGAGGCAGGACCACCAACGGTATGCCGATGGACTCCTCGATGGCGCGCGCGATGCGCTGTTCTGAGATGACGCCGATGTTGACGAGGATGTTCGCGAGCCGCCCGCCGACCTCAGCGTGCCGGCTGATCGCCTGCTGCAGCGATTCGTCGTTGACGTAACCGCGCTCGAGCAACACTGCGCCCAGGCGCTTGTCACCGATGGACAGGACGGCCACGGTCACCTCCTCGCAGGATCATTCTCTCAAGGTGACGGATCATCCGTGTATGAGGAAGCTTACCCGCGGACAGCGGGCGCACCAGAATGGATACCAGGCCGGCCAGGTTCGCGCCCAGCACGTCGGTGAACACTTGATCGCCGATCATCGCCGTCTCGGCCCGCGGCGTGCCCAGGAGCCGCAGCGCGCGCCGGAACGCCGGCGCGAAAGGCTTGCCCGAGAGGGCCACGGCCTGGCAACTCAGCCGGGCCGCCAGCGCCGCCACGCGCTTCGGCTCGCCGTTGGACAGGATGACGACGCCGAAGCCGGCGCGCTGCAACCCTTCGACCCATGCCAGCACCTGCGGTTCCGGCGCATCGGCCGCGGCCGGCAGCAGGGTGTCGTCGAGGTCGAGCAAGACACCGCTCACGCCGCGCTCTCGCAGGACCTCGGCGCTCACCTGGTGGACTGAATCCACCATCAAGTGGGGTCGAAGCATTGGCGAAGTGTAGCATGCCTGTCGCTCCCCGCGAGCGGAAGTATTCACGTTGGAGCCGAGTTTCCCGGGCTTTCGCCCGGCGGCCGGAGGGCGGCGGGAAAGGCGGTCGGCACGTGTCGGTGAGGACCGCATCGCGTCGGAGTCTACGCGACCGGACCTTACGGGATTCTTAAGCGCAACGACTCGTGCAGGAGCGGGACGAAGGTGTCGGGGTCGTCCAGCCAGGGGTAATGCCCCGCGTCAAGAAGGCTGACGAGGGCGGCCGGGAGCCGTTCCAAGGCGGCCTCCGCCTGGGCGGGGTAGGCGGTCGCGTCGTGGGTGCCCACGAGGAGGACCGTGGGCATGCTCAGGCCCTCGAGCAAGGGCAGGGCATCGAGGCGCCAGACCCCTTCCGGCTCGGCGGCAAGCTGCGGGCCGAACAGCGCCGTGGCGTCGCTGTGCTCGAGTCGGAGTCGGCTCGACGGGTCCGGGAACTCCATGGCGTCGAACAGCGCCTTGGCGCTGGCCCAGGCGAAGGCCTGGTCCACCAGCATCTCGGGCTCGAGCGCGTCCGGCTCGGCCAGGGCGCTCTCGGGCGGCAGGGCTTCTTCTGGTCGGCCCGCCTGTTGCGCGGCGCGCCGTTGCAGCTCTCGAGCCAGCATCGGCATCGACAGCCACGGGTTCACCATCACGAGGCGCTCGACGCGGTGCGCAGCGCGGCGCGCCGCGCGCACGGCGACCTGCGCCCCGAAGCCGTGTGCCAGCAGCGTCGAACTGGGCAGCTCCAACGCGTCGAGCACGGCCAGCACGTCGTCGGCCAGGACGTCCAGGTCGAACGACGCGGCGCTGTAGCTGCGCCCGGCGCCACGCTGGTCGGCGTAGAGCACCTGGAACGCCGCGAGTTCGTCGCCCATCAGGTCGCGAAAGGAGAAGCTGTTGTAACCGGGCCCGCCGTGGAGGTAATACACCACGGGTGCGTTCACGGGACCGACCTGTTCCACGTAGAGATCGGCATCGCGACGCTCGATGTTGAGCGGACGATCGAGGGTGGTTGCGGGCTCGCTCACGCGCTCGCTCGCTGGAACGTCCACACCCGACAGCCTTGCGGGGGAGGCCCTGCAGGCCAGTGGCGCGATTCGGCCACCAGCAGGTACAGCCCGGGGCGGTCGGTGCTCGCGAGCAGCCTCACGCGGGCTCCCTCGGCCACGAGCGCGGCACCGAGGCGGCGGAGCGCCTCCCGGGCCACGCTCCCCTCGAGCTCGAAGAAGCGGGTGAGCAGGGGGGCCTCAGGCATGCGTCCAGTGTAGGTGAACGAGGCATGGACCGGCGTGCTCGGACGGCGCCTCGCGCGGCGGCTGGCGCTTCGGCTCGCGCGTCCGACCGACAATGTGGCAACACTCCCATCTGCGCGCCGGGGGGCTCGTGCTAGCATGACCCATGCAAGGCTGATAGAGCGGCGCCGGACCTCGATGTCCGCGCCGCTTCGCTTTGCTGCCCGTCTGGTACCGCCAGACCCTCCCGGAGGTGGCGTCATGGACGAGCAAGTCTACGCTTCCCGCCCACCGCGAACGGTCGCGATAGCGCGCTCTGCCGCCCGGCCCCCGAAGCGCCGGACGCTATCTGAGCTGCGACCCCTGGTCAAGCAAGGGCGCTACCGCATCGGCAACCACGCCGCCAAGCACGCCACCTGTGAGGGCTTCACCGAGACCGACATCGTCCAGACCGTGCTGTACGGGCGCGAGCTGATGCGCTACTGGGAGGACGAGCGCCTACTCGTGCTCGGATACCTGCCCGTCAGCGCCAGCGTGAAGATCCCCCTGCACGTCGTGGTCGAGTACCGGATGCATCGCTGGGTCGACGTGGTGACCGCGTTCATCCCGCACGATCCCCATCGCGTGCCCTCGCGCGCGCGCCTGGCCGAGGCGCTTCGCTACGACCGCGACCAGCCGGAGAGCCGGCTGGTCGGCCCCGACGCCCCCTGGCACTGACGGCGCCGGGCGCCTGCGCAGCGAGAAGCCCCGACGCGTTCGCGGCGCCGCGCGCGCCCGGTACCCTCAGTCGAGCGGCAGTCCGTACACCCGCGCGGCGTTGGCGTCGAGCACCGGCTCGAGCGCCTCGAGCGGCACGCCGCGAACGGCGGCGAGGACCTTCGCCGTGTGCCACACGTTCGCCGGCGTGTTGCGCCGGCCACGCCTGGGCTCCGGGCTGAGGTAGGGGCTGTCGGTCTCCACCAGCAAGCGATCGGTCGGTACCTCGAGCGCGGCCTGACGCAGCACGCCGGCATTCTTGAACGTGAGGTTGCCTGCGAAGGAGACCATCCAGCCGAGTGCCAGGCCCGCCTCCAGGAGCTCGCGGTTGCCATTGAAGCAGTGGAGGATGCCGCGCCGGTGGCCCGCCTCGCGTATCGCCCGCGCCGCCTGGCGCGAGGCGTCGTCCCGGCCCTGCGCGTCGCGGACGTGCAGAACAAGCGCCTTGTCGAGCCGGCCGGCGAGCTGCGCATGCCAGTCGAAGGCACGGCGCTGACTCTCGAGCGACTCGTCCTGCCAGTGGGTATCGAACCCGGTCTCGCCCACGCCCACCACGCGAGGCGCGGCCGCCAGCCCGGAGACGAGCCGGCGAACCTCGGCGTCATCGGCCTCGGAGGCGTTGTTGGGATGGACCCCCACGACGGCCCACACGCCAGCGTGCTCGGCGGCGAGGCGCACGGCCGCACGGTCGCTCTCGAGGGTGGTGCCCACCGTCACGATGGCTTTCAGGCTGGCGTCGATGGCGGCAGCCGGGTCGTCCAGAGCGTCGAGGTGGCAGTGGCTGTCGATCATGGCTGCACCATACCGGCGCGGCCGGCGGCGGCGGGTGTGGTGCGCCAGGGCGGCGCCGAGCGCGAGCTGCCGGAAGCCGGGGTTCGCGTTGAGGACGCGGTCTCTGGTGAGAAACTGTGAGAATTGTGTAAGAGGCGCGGCGCTAGAGTCCAGGCAGCGGGGGAAACCTGATGCCACGAGAGCGAGGAGACAAGGTGGTTCAGATGGCAGCGAACCAAGCGCAGAGCCTGCGCACCCTGAGCAACGAGGAACTTTCCGATATCATCGCCAAATGCGAGAACGCCATTGCGGACGGAAGCGCGGAGATCGAGGACTTCGAGGCCTTCGTGCTCTGCCAGAAGGAACTCGCCCGGCGCACGTGGGCGTGAGGCGTCCGCCGGCGCGACGGAAGCCTTTCACAACCGCCGACAGTCGCGCGTGCATAGCATGGGCCGTGCTAGCACGCGCGTTCTTTTGGCTGTTCGCTGACGCTCGGCGCTTCGCCGGGCGCCTGCGTCGCGGCACCGCTCTCGGGCGGCTACGGGGAGCCGGCGTCGCGGCGATCCTGGCGTTGCTGCTGGCGGCCTGCGCGCCGGCGCTCAGCGCGGCACCGGCCGTGACCGCGACCGACGCCGCGGCCGAGCAGGCGGGAACATCCATCGTCGCGACGCCCGCGGGCGCGGCGACCACCGACCCGCAGGCCGCCCCCAGCGCCGCGACGAGCCCGAGCGACCCGCCGGCCGCCGGTGCCGCGCTGGCAGCAGGCGTCCAGGTCGGGCTCGCGTCCTGGTACGGCCCGAACTTCGCCGGCCGGCTCACCTCGGATGGCGAGATCTTCGACCCGAGCAAGCTCACCGCCGCGCACCGGACCTTGCCCTTCGGAACGCTGGTGAAGGTGACCAACCTGGTCAACGGGCGCAGCGTGGTGGTGCGCATAAACGACCGCGGCCCATACAAGGCCAACCGCATCATCGACCTGTCGCGCGCCGCCGCCGAAGCCATCGACATGGTGAGGATGGGCGTCGCCAAGGTGCGCCTGGAGCCGCTCTCGCTGCCCAACGGCGTGGTTCGCCTGGGTGTCGGCCCGCAGCTGCAGCACTACCAGGTGCTGTCGCGCTTCCACCATGTCGGGCAGCTGCTGGTGTTGTCCAAACGAAACGGCGCCGACGCCGTCGTGGTGCGGGTGGTCGGGACCGACGTCCCGCCGTCCACCGGCGCCGACGTGCTGGTGTCCAGCAAGCTCTACGCCCTGATAGGCACTCAGGCACACGTACAGGTGCGCTGAGCCGCCTCCGGCTCGGCGAGCCGCGGCGATCCGCCCGCGTCAGCGCCGGCAGCCGGCGGCGAGCTCGGCGGCCAGTGCGGCCACGCGCCCTGGCCCGCCCTCCGGATGGCCGGCGTCCGCCTCGGCCTGGATAGCCTGGATGAGCGCCGAGCCGACGACCACGCCGTCTGCGATCTCGGCCACGCGGGCCGCCATGGATCGGGTGGCGACCCCGAAGCCGACTGCCACCGGCAACCCCGACGCTGCCCGCGTTCGCGCCACGAGCTCGGCCACGTCGTCGGGCAGTGTGTCGCGCGCGCCCGTGACGCCTGTCACCGATACCGCGTAGACGAAGCCCCGGCATGCCTCGACCACCGTGGCGATGCGCACCGGGGTGGAGGTCGGCGCGACCAGGAAGACCGTGTCGAGGCCCGCCTCCCTCGCCTCGGGAAGGAGCGCGCCCGCCTCGTCGGGTGGCAGGTCGGGCAGGATGACGCCGTCGGCGTCCGCCGTGCGCAGCGCACGCACGAAGCCGCGTTCGCCGCCACGCGGGTAGCAGTAGACGGGGTTGTAGTAGGTCATCAGCGCGATGGCCGCATCGCTGGAGCGCCGCAGCTCCGCGATGGCCGCCAGCGTGTGCTCGGTGTCCGCGCCGCCGGCCAACGCC
>CAYOXR010000092.1:0-3065 GCA_964407955.1 uncultured bacterium
AGCATCTCCGTCGACCCGAAGTCCTATCCCGCTCCGTGACGACGGGCCTGACCACGCGCGCTGGACGCGATGCGACTTGAGCTGAAAGGCATCACCAAGCGGTTCGGCGAGCTGGTCGCCAATGACGGCATCGACCTCACCGCCGAGGGGGGCGAGATCCACGCCCTCCTCGGCGAGAACGGGGCCGGTAAGACAACGCTCATGAACGTCCTCGACGGCCTGTACAGGCCGGACGAGGGCGCCATTCTCATCGACGGCGAGGCCGTCCGCTTCGACGATCCCGGTGATGCGATCGAAGCGGGCATCGGGATGGTGCATCAGAACTTCATGCTCATCCCGGTCTTCACGGTGGCCGAGAACGTCATGCTCGGGTTCGAGCGCACGCGCCGCTTCGGCTTCCTCGACCGGCGACGGGCCCGCTCGGAGATCAAAGAGCTGTCGGCGCGCTTCCGGTTGGAGGTCGATCCGGACGCGCTCGTCGGCGAGCTATCGGTCGGGCAACAGCAGCGCGTCGAGATCGTCAAGGCGCTGGCGCGCGAGGCGCAGGTGCTCATCCTCGACGAACCCACGGCGGTGCTCACGCCGCAGGAGATCCAGGAGCTGTTCCGGGTGATGCGCTCTCTGCGCGAGTCGGGGAGGACGATCCTCTTCATCACGCACAAGCTCAAGGAGGTGCTCGAGGTGGCCGACCGGATCACGGTCATCCGCCTCGGCAAGGTGATCGGAACGACGCGGCCGAGCGAAACCGACGAGTCGCGGCTCGCCTCGATGATGGTGGGTCGCGGCGTGGAGCTGCAGGTGACGAAGGGCCCGCCTTCGCCGGGAGAGCCGGTGCTCGAGGTTGAGGGCCTGGCAGCGCTCGACGATTCGGGGCAGGTTGCCGTGGACGGAGTTTCTCTGACCGTGCACGCCGGTGAGATCGTGTCGGTTGCCGGCGTGCAGGGCAACGGTCAGACGGAGCTCGCCGAGGCGCTCATGGGGCTGGCCACGGTGGTCGCCGGCACGGTCCGCATCGCGGGCAGGGACGTGACCGGGGCTCCGCCCAAGGACGTCCTTCGCTCGGGGGTGGGCAACGTACCGGAGGACCGCCAGCGCGACGGCCTGGTGGGTAGCTTCACCGTCGCCGAGAACCTCATCCTCGACGTGTTCGACGAGGCGCCCTACTCGCGTCGCGGCGCGCTCGACTGGGACCGGATTCACGCCACGGCCGAGGAGCGCATGAAGGAGTTCGACATCCGCGCGAGCAGCATCAACGCGACGGCCGCGACGCTGTCGGGCGGCAATCAACAGAAGCTCATCGTCGCCCGCGAGCTGTCGCGCGATATCCGCCTGATCATCGCCTCGCAGCCGACTCGCGGTCTCGACGTCGCCTCGATCGAGTACGTCCACCGGAGGCTGGTAGCGGCACGCGACGCAGGCGCGGCGGTGCTTCTGATCTCCGCCGAGCTCGACGAGGCGATGCAGCTTGCCGATCGCATCGTCGTCATGTATCGGGGACAGTTCGTCGGCCCCTATGCGCAGACCGAAGTCTCGAGGGAGCAGGTCGGTTTCCTGATGGCCGGAGGCAGCCCCGCGGAGGTCGTGGCCGGAGGCGCGGGATGACAGGCGCGCCGCCCGGGCCGGGCGCCGGTTCAGGGGCAGGAGGATCCGTCGTCGCCAGGATCGCCCGCTTCTTCCTCAGCGGCAACGTCGTCATCGTCACCTTCCTCGCCTTCGTGAGCGCGCTCTTCATCGGGGCGATCATCATCGTCGTGGCAAGCCCGGACGCGGTGGCCGCCTGGGGTCGCTTCGGCCATGCGCCGGGCGCCGCCTTCGCGCAGAGCTGGCACGTGATCGCGACCGCCTACTCGGCGCTCTTCATCGGCTCGATCGGGAGCCCGCGCGGCATCGTGGACGCGATCGCGAGCGGAAGCGGCCAGAGGCTCTCGAATGCCTTCTATCCGTTGTCGGAGACGCTGGTGGCGACCACGCCGCTGATGATGTCGGGTCTGGGCATCGCGCTCGCCTTCCGGGCAGGGCTGTTCGACATCGGGGGTCAGGGCCAGCTCATCCTGGGAGCGCTCGGGGCGACCCTGGCCGGCTTCCTCGTGCCGGGGCTGCCGATCTATTTGCACTTGCCTCTGGCGATTCTCTTCGGCGCGGCCTTCGGTGCCGCCTGGGGCTTCATTCCCGGCATTCTGAAGGCGCGAACGGGCGCGCACGAGGTCATCACCTCGATGATGCTCAACTATGTCGCCCTGAACCTGCTCACCTTCCTGCTCACGACGGCACTGTTCCAGGCGCCGCCGCGCTACCAGCCCGTCTCGAAATCGGTCGCAGCCACGGCGCGCCTGCCCCACCTGGCAGGGCCCTCTCTGCGCGTGAACCTCGGCATCATCCTGGCGGTGGCCTGCATGGTGGGGGTGGCCTGGCTCCTGCAGCGAAGCACGCTGGGCTTCAAGTTCCGGATGCTCGGGGCCAACCGCGAGGCGGCGCGCGTCGCCGGCGTGAACATCAGCCTGCAGTACGTGCTCGCGATGACGCTGGCGGGAGCGATCGTGGGGCTCGCCGGCACCTTCATGGTGCTCGGGGTCGACTACAAGGTCGCCGCGGGGTACGGGGGCACCATCGGCTTCGACGGGATCACGGTCGCCATCCTCGGTCAAGGGAATCCCTACGGCGTCGGGCTGTCGGCGCTCCTCTTCGGGGCCTTCGCGGCCGGCGGCCGCACGATGCAGCTCGACGCGAACATCCCGCTGCAGCTCGTGCAGGTGTTGCAGGCGGTCCTGGTGCTGTTCGTGGCGGCGCCCGGCGTCATCCGCACCATCTTCCGCATCCGCGTGCGCGGAGCCGGTCGAGTCTTCGGAGGTTGGTCCGGATGAGCGACGCCGAACGTACGTCGAGCGGCAAACGCGAGCTGCGCAAGGACCTGGCGTCCATCCGCCGGCGGGGGCTGGCGATCGCACTGCTGGTGCTCGCGGCGATCGATCTGCTGGTGTTCGACCGGACGACCTCCTCCGCATCGATGACGGTCTTCGAGCTCAGCGCTCCGCCTGCCATCCCGGTGCCGCCCATCCACATACCGG
>CAYOXR010000093.1:0-3893 GCA_964407955.1 uncultured bacterium
CCCAGGCGCTTGAGCAGGTCCACGTTCTGCATGTTGCGGGCGCCCACCTGCAGGCAGTCGGCCACCGCGGCGATGCGCTCGGCGTCCTCCGTGTGCAGGACCTCGGTCACGATGGGCAGGTCGGTGGCGCGGCCGGCCTCCACCAGCAGCTCGAGCCCGGCGAATCCCAGGCCCTGGAACGCGTGGGGCGAAGTGCGGGGCTTGAACGCGCCGCCGCGCAGCACGCGCGCCCCGTGTCGGCGGGCGATGTCGGCGGCCGCGATGAGCTGCTCACGGCTCTCGACGCCGCACGGGCCCGCCGCCACCACGAACGCGCCGTTGCCGATGGCGACGTCGCCGACGGTCACGGTCGAGTCGTCGAAGCGGAACTCGCGTGACGCCAGCTTGTACGGCTTGGTGATCCGCACCACCGTGTCGACGCCGCCGAGCGCCTGCAAATGCTCGCGCACGGCCTCGGTCGGCGCGGGGCCGATAGCCCCGATCAGGGTGCGTTCCTCCCCCTCGCTCACGTGCGGCGTGAAGCCGAGCGAACGGATCTCGCCGAGCACGCGTTCGACGGCCTCCTGCGAGGCCTGCTTGTGCATCACGACCACCATGGGGCTCTCCTCGTCGTCCTGCGGGGGCGACCGGCCCCGGATGGCGACGCGGGTCGGCTGTGTTTCGTGAGTCGAGCCGGGTCAGTCTGTCGCCGGTAGGAGACCGTGCCGGTGTACGCTGACGCCTCGCGTCAGGCGCGCGGGCGCGTTGTCTGGGGCCAGGTAGCCATAGCCGTCGTCCACGGCACCACCCCCTTCCAGCATGTACGTCATGGACAGGAGTCTACCAGAAGGCCGGCGGATGTCAACGGCCGGCGGCGGGACGCTTGCCGGCTCTCGCGTCGGTGCCCATGGCGGCGCGCCGCCACGAGCGGCAGGCGTCCGCCAGCATGCGGAACGGCGTGTGGTGCTCGGGGTGGGTGTCCCAGCACATCTCGGGGTGCCACTGAACCGCCACGACGAACGCGTCGTCACCGTCATCGAGCTCGAGCGCCTCGACGATGCCGTCATCGGCGCGAGCCACGGCACGCAGGCCGTCGCCTACGCGGTCCACTGCCTGGTGATGGAAGCTGTTCACGCGCAGCACCTGTGTTCCGAAGCCCTCCGCCAGGCGCGAGCCGGGCTCCAGCGCCACCCGCTGCAAAGGAGCCCCGGTGACGTCCCTCTGCGCGTGCTGCTCGGTGTCGGGCACCCGCGGCAGGTGCTGGTGCAGGCTGCCGCCATGTGCGACGTTCACGAGCTGGATGCCGCGGCAGATCCCCAGCACCGGCTTGCCCCGCTCGCGGAAGGCACGGTACAGGGCCAGCTCGAACGCGTCGCGACGGCGGTCCACCGATCCCAGGTCGGGATGGGGGCTGGCGTCGAAGAGGTAGGGGTCGATGTCCACACCGCCGGTGAGGAGCAGCCCGTCGGCTGCGTCCGCGTAGCGGTCGGCGAGCGCAGCATCGACGTTGGGCGCCAGCAGCGGGACGGCGTCGGCGGCGGCCACGGCCAGGGCATAGTTGTGGCCCTGGATGGTGTCGTTGCGGCGAAGCCCGCGCTCGCGCGGCACGGTGCCTGTGGTCATGAGGATGACGGGCCGGGGGTCGTCGGCTGGGCTGGACACGCAGCGAGCTTACACCGTCGCGCGGCGGCGAAACCACGCCGCCGCGACGCCCCGTCAGGTCGCGCGGGTCAGACGCCTGAAGGCGAGCAGCAGCGCGAAGGCCGCCAGCGTGAGGATGGCGCCCATGGCGAGCGCAGCATCGAGGTTGCGCTCGAGCTCCGCGTAGATCGCCAGCGGCATGGTCTGGGTCCGTCCCGCCAGGCTGCCGGCCACCACGATGGTGGCGCCGAACTCGCCCAGGGCGCGGGTCCAGGTGAGGACGCAGCCCTCGATGAAGGCCGGCAGCGTGAGGGGGAGCGTGACGCGCCGGAAGGCCCGCAATCGCGACGCGTGCAGGGTGACGGCGGCGGCCTCCAGGCTCGGCGGCGTGGCCCGGAAGGCGGCCTTCATGCTGCGCACGTACAGGGGGCTGGCGACGAAGAGCTGTGCCAGCACCACGGCAACGCTGGTGAAGGCCACGTGCACGCCCATGGCCGCCAGCGGCGCGCCCAGCAGACCGCGCCTGCCGACCAGCAGCAGCAGCGCCAGGCCGGCAACCACCGGCGGCAGCACCAGAGGCAGGTCGAGCAGCGCTTCGAGCAACACCTTGCCCCGGAACGTGAAGCGCGCCAACAGGTACGCCACCGGCGTGCCGAGCACCACCGTCGCCAGCAGGCTGACCGCGGTGGTGCCGAGGCTCAGGCGCAGGGCGGCGGTGACGGTGGGGTCGAGCACGGCGGCCAGGAAGGCCGGCCGCGCCGAGCGTGCCAGGAGCGCCAGCGTCGGCAGCACCAGCAGCAGCATGAGCGCCAGGCCGGCGCCGATCAGCAGGCCGGGGGAGAGTCGCGTCCGCACGTCCGGGTGACCGGTCAGGGTGGCGGAATGAAGCCGTACGAGGCGAGCGCCGCGGTGCCGGCAGGCGAGAGCACGAAGGCGCGAAAGGCGGTGGCACCCGCCGGGTCCCCGCCGTGGCGCAAGGCGACCAGCGGATAGACGATGGTGGGCTGCAGGTCCGCAGGGATGGGCACGGCGCGAACGCCCCCGAGGCCGCGCGCGTCGGTGGCGTAGACGATGGCCGCGTCGGCGGCTCCGAGCGCGACCTTGGCGGCCGTCTGGCGCACGTTGGGCTCGCGCGAGACCACGTTGGCCCGGACCGCGCGCGCGAACGCCGGCCCGTAGGCGGCGGCCTTCGCCGCGGCGTCGAGCATCAGCTCCGCGTAGTGACCGGCGGGGACTTGCGGGGCGGCCAGCACGAGCAGGAGCCCCGGTCGTGCCAGGTCGGCCAGGGTGTGGATGGAGGCGTGCTGCGGCACTAGCACCACCAGCCGGTTGCCTGCGAAGGGTGTGGCCGGACCCTGCTGCAAGCCGGCCTCGGTCACGCGCCTCATCTGCACCGCGTTGGCGCTCGCGAAGACGTCGGCCGGCGCTCCTTGCAGGATCTGGGTGGCGAGCGTGGACGAAGCGGCGAACTCGAGCTCCACGTGCGTGCCCGGGTGCGCGGCCTGGTACGCATGAGCCAGCGCCGTGAACGCGTCGGTGAGACTGGATGCAGCGAACACCGTCACGTTCTGGGCGGCGGCGCGGGGCGCTGCGCCCAGCACCAGCCCCAACCACAGGACCGCTGCCAGGCGCCGCAGCAGCGGCGTCATCGCCACGGATTCTAGCAGCCCCGGGAGGCGCCCCGCGCGTCCTGCGGCCCACGCCGGCTGTGTCATACTGACGCCTGGTCGAGGCCGGCGCGGCCGCGCCGCGACGTTCGGGAGGGCTGATGCCGGGAGTGGCGATCCTCGGCGCCCAGTGGGGCGACGAAGGCAAAGGCAAGGTCGTCGACGCGCTGGCCGCGGAGGCGCACTACGTGGTGCGCTTCTCCGGCGGCGCCAACGCCGGGCACACGGTGGTGGTCGGAGGCGACGTCTTCAAGCTGCACCACCTTCCCTGCGGCACGCTGCACGACGGTCCCGCCTCGGTGCTCGGCGGCGGCATGGTGATCGACCCCTGGGCGTTCGTCGAGGAGCTCGACGCCCTGCAGGCACGTCGCGATCCGGGTGAGGTGTGGATCTCGCACGAGGCGCACCTGGTGCTCCCGCACCACCGCAAGAACGACGAGGGGGGCGGCTTCGTGGGCACCACCGGCCGGGGCATCGGGCCGGCGTACAGCGACAAGGCCCGGCGGGTCGGCCTCCGAGCAGGCGACCTCGTCGACGAGGCGGTCCTGCGCGAGCGCTTGACGCGGCTGCTGGAGGCCAAGCCGAACTCCACCCGGCGGGTCGGCT
>CAYOXR010000094.1:0-2882 GCA_964407955.1 uncultured bacterium
CACGCCCTGGCGGCCACGCGTCCGGCCGCCGTCAAGCGCAGCGTCGGACCCTCGGCCCCCACCAGGCCCCCCTCCATGAGCCCACGCAGGCAACGGCGCACACTGCCCAGAGGCACCCGCAACATGCCCGCCAGTGCCTCCAGCGAGACCTCGCGCCCCTCCTGCTGGCACTGGAAGAAGCGCTTGAGGACGTCCCCTTCCAGGCCGCGGGCCCGGCTCCTGGCACGCCACACCAGCCACAGCGACGTGACCAGCACGAGCACCGCCATTGCGACGACCAGGCCAAGCATGCCGTGCTCCCGGCTCCGCCCAGACGTCCCGACGCCGACCCCTTTCACCATCCCATACGCCACGCACGGCCGCGAGAAGAGATTGTCCCGCGCCGTTGCCGCTAGGCCCTGCCGATGTCCTTGCGCGCGAAGCTGACCGCCGCGAGCACCAGCGCCGCCGCCGCCACGCCCAGCACGATGAGCATGTCCCCCAGCGGCAGGCCGTGGACCAGCGGCGTCCCGTAGTAGTAGAAGGCGGACAGCTTCAGAACCGCCTTCGACCAGCCCAGCTCCGGACCGATGAACGAGACGAAGAACCACAGGGCCAGCAGGAAGCTCAACAGTCCGGACTCCAGCGCGGTACCGAGCCAGGCGGAGAAGAGGTAGCCGATGGCGGCCATAAGGAGACCCTGTGGCACGATCGAGAGCGTCGCCGCGACCACGTTTCCGGTCTGCAACGATAGGCCGACGGCCGCGGCGGTGCCGACGGCCGCGCCGAGCGTCACCAGCCCGATGAACAGGCCCGCGGTCGCGACCGCGGCGTAGCGGGCGAGCAGGACCCGCTGCCGCGGCTGCGGCGTCGCCAGGATGAGCTCCTGCCTGCCCTCTTCCTCGTCCGCCGACCAGCGCGTCGCCTGGGTTACCGCGAACGCCATGATCAGCAGCGGCAGGAACCCGAAGAGCGCGCCGAGCAGGGCTTCGTTGGCGCCGCTGATGCCGCCGCCGAGTGCGGAGATCACCATGCGCATGGTCGGCGAGTCCTTGATCAGCGTCTGGAGCTGGACCGACATCTGCTTGGTGACCACCATCGTGAACGCCGCGAAGCCGGCGATGGCGAGCGTCCACCACAGCGCCGGCGCGCTCACCGTGACCAGGCCGCGCGCGTAGACCGAGCGCAGCGACCAGGCGTCGGCGGGCAGGGCCGGTTGCGGGGCCGCGCCGCGCCGGCGAGCCCCCCGGCGTCGGACGAGCCCGACGTTCAGCCCCACGTCACGCCGGACGAAGATGGCGATCGCCACGGCGCTCAAGACGACCGAGATCCCCAGCAGCAGCACCAACGCCCACGGATCGGTGCCGAACGAGGGGATCAGCGGCTTGCTCAGGTTGTAGTAGTACACGGGCGACAGGACGCTCAGCCACAGCGTGCCCGGGATCACGCGGTGCGCCATGTCGAGCACGATGAAGAAGAACAGCAGACCGCCGGTCGCCCCCGCGGCCGTCCGCGCCTGAAGCGTGAACTGGCTGATCAGCAGGGCGATGCTGCCGAAGACCCCACAGATCAGCGCCAGGTTCAATCCGAACAGCAGGGCGTCCGCCAGGCCGTAGCCGGCATGCGTCATGGCGCCACCGACGGCGGTCACCAGCGCAACCAGCAGCGACATCACGAGCAGCGTTGTCCACGTCGCCGCGAGGCTCTCGAGCGCGACGCGCAATCGCCGGCGCGGCACGGAGAGCAGCACGTCCATGGTGCCGCGCTCCTCGGCCCCGCGCAGGATCCGGCCGGCGGCGATGAGCGGCCAGATGGCCATGATCAGGATGGTGAAGCCGAGCTTCCAGGTGGTGTAGCCGCCGACGGTCGTCACGGCGACGGGCTCGGCGGCCCACTTGAACGACTGGGTGATGCCCGCCAGAGCCTGCTTCGCCCCGGCTGCACCCATCACCGAGCCGACGGACGCCTCGACGGCGAGGATGAGCAGCCCGACGCCCAGCCCCCAGCCGAGGACCGCAATGCGCCCTTCGCGCAGCGTCTTGAGGTAGACGCTACGCCACCACATGCTCCGACTCCTCGTAGTAGCGAAGGAAGATCTCCTCGAGGCTCGGCTCGTGCGTCGTGAGGGTGACGACGCTGTAGCGCGCGGCCGCCTTGACGACCCCGTCCAGCTCCCCGGTGGCGGCGATGCGCAGCGTCAGGCCGCCGTCGAGCGCCTCGACCGCCTGCACGCCGGCGACCTGCTCGAACGCCGCGGCGGGAACCGGTGAGGCGAAGGTGACGGTGACGGTGTGACGCTTGATGTCCTTCAGCTCGGCGATGCCGCCGAGGCGCACCAGGCGCCCCTCGCGGATGATGGCCACGCGGTCGCAGGTGTGTTCGACCTCGCTGAGGACGTGCGAGGACAGGAACACGGTGCTCCCCGCCGCCTTCGCCTCGGCGACCAGCCGGTTGAACTCCTGCTGGTTGATCGGGTCGAGCCCGCTCGTCGGCTCGTCGAGGATGAGCAGCCTCGGGCGGTGCATGAACGCCTGGATGAGCACCACCTTGCGCTTGTTGCCGGAGGAGTACTGCCGGAACCTGCGGCTCGGGTCCAGCGCGAACCTGGCGACGAGCTCGTTCAGGTAGGCCTGGTCGACGCCGCCGCGCAGGTGCCCGAAGTACTCGAGGATCTGGCCGCCGGTCATGCCGGGGTCGAGTGCGGGCTCGCCGGGCACGTAGCCGACGATGCGTTTGATGGCGACGGACTGCCGCCAGCTGTCCATGCCCGCGATGCGGGCGCTGCCCGAATCGGCGCGCAGCAGCGCCATCAGCAGCCGGATCGTGGTGGTCTTGCCCGCCCCGTTCGGCCCGAGGAACCCGAACACCTCGCCCTCGCCCACGCTGAACGACAGGTCGGTGAT
>CAYOXR010000095.1:0-3701 GCA_964407955.1 uncultured bacterium
CGCGGCCAGATCGCCGGCAATATCATGAAGTCCGACGTGACCCAGGAGGAGCTGTCCGAGCTCATGATAAAGCTTGCGAGGACCGGGAGCCTGGCGTAGGCCGGCTCCCTGATACGCATGGATCGCCAGAACGGCACCCCCGAACCCGCCCCCCTGGAGAGGTCGGCCGCCACTCGACCGCCGCGCTTCCGGTTCCGCACCAGCCTCGAGACGGGTATCTTCATCGTCTTCGTGATCGTCTGGGCTATCTTCCTCATCGGCAACCCGCGCGTGTTCACGGGCTTCCACATCTACTACTCGCTGATGTCGACGATCCCGTTCATCGGGATCCTCGCGCTCTCGGTCACGCTGGTGGTGGTGCTGGGTGAGATCGACCTGTCGTTTCCGTCGGTCGTGGGCGTCACCTCCTGGGTCTTCGCGTCGGTGTTCGCGCTGTCACACAACCTGCTGCTGTCGGCCATCGCCTGCTTCGGCGTGGGGATCGCGGCCGGCTTCGTCAACGCTCTACTGGTGGTCGGCATCGGCATCCCGTCACTGGTTGCCACCATCGGCACGATGTTCCTGTTCCGTGGGCTCACCAACGTTGCCGCCGCCGGCAACGGGATCGCGCTGTCCA
Source organism: uncultured bacterium (assembly GCA_964407955.1). Lineage (GTDB taxonomy): Bacteria > Deinococcota > Deinococci > Deinococcales > Trueperaceae > JASBRS01. Next base: position 617 of record CAYOXR010000095.1, read on the forward strand.
CGGCTCGCGGGCACTTCCTCTACGAGGTGGCGGTCGGTCGTCTGTTCGGGCTGATCCCGGCGCAGGCGCTGTGGATGCTCGGCCTCGGGATCGCGTTCTGGTTCCTGCTCAACCGACATCGCTTCGGGGGGCATCTGCTCTTCGTCGGGGACAACGCCGAAAGCGCCCGCATGATGGGCATCAACGTCAACCGCGTCAAGACGATCGCGTTCGTGCAGGTCGGCTTCTTCTCGGCGCTGGTGGCTATCCTCTCCACGCTCGAGGTCACCTACTTCTGGCCGAACCAGGGCACCGGCTACCTGATGACGGGCCTGGCCGCCGTGTTCGTGGGCGGCACCTCCGTGTTCGGCGGCATGGGCACCATCCTCGGCACCTTCCTCGGCGCGCTGATCATCGGCTCGCTCGAGGCCGGCATCGTCTCGATCGGCCTGACGGGCTTCTGGACGCAGTTCATCTATGGCGCCATCATCACCGTGTCCGTCGCGATCTACGCGCTGCTGATGCGCAGTCGCAGGTAGGCCGGCGGCGCGCTCCTAGGGGTAGGCTGGGTCGATGATGCAGCCCCGCGCCAAGAGCAGGCAGAACCGGGAGCCAGCGGCACCGTGAGGGCCGCGCGCCTCTACGGCCCGCGCGACATCCGCGTCGACGACGTCCCCGATCCGGGGCCGCCAGGCACGGGGCAGGCGCTCGTGGCCGTCCGCTCCGTCGGGGTGTGCGGCTCCGACCTGCACACCTACCTCGATGGCCGCATCGGCGACACCGCGGTGAGCCGGCCGACGGTGATGGGACACGAGTTCATGGGCCGGGTGCTGGCGGTAGGCAAGGACGCCGCCGACGCCACCCACCGGCCGCTGGCCGTGGGGTCGCGGGTGGCGGTCGACCCCAACATTCCCGACGTCACGCACGAGCAGTACGAGCGCGGTCACCCCAACCTGCCGGTGAAGGCGTTCCTGGGGCTGTACCCCGACGACGGCGGCATGCAGGAGCGCATCCTCGTGCCCGCGAGCGCCTGCGTGCCGGTCCCCGATGCCCTCTCCGACGACGCCGCGGCGTTGCTGGAGCCGCTGGGCGTGGCCCTCCACACGGTCCACCTGGCCCATCTGGAGGTTGGCGACACGGTGGCGGTGCTGGGCAGCGGGCCCATCGGCCTGCTCGTTCAGCGCCTGGCGCGGCTCGCCGGGGCGGGCGCCGTCTACGCCTTCGACCGCTACGCGTGGCGCGTGGAGAAGGCGCGGGGCTGGGGGGCGAGCGAGGCCCACCTGGTGGAGGACAGCCACGACCCCGTGGCGCGCGTGGAGGCTGCCACCAAGGGACGCGGGGTGGACGTGGCCATCGAGGCGGCCTGGGCCGACGAGAGCGTGGCCGTGGCCGCCGAGCTCGCCCGTCTGGGCGGCCGCGTGGTGCTCGCCGGCATCCCCGGCGACGATCGCCTCGCGCTCAAGCACTCCACCGCCCGGCGCAAGGGCCTCACCCTGTGGCTGGTGAGGCGCATGCAGCACACCTACCCGCGCGCCATCGCGCTGGCGAGCTCCGGCGCAGTGCCGCTCGACGAGCTGGTGTCGCACCGCTTCGGGCTCGAGCACGCGGCCGAGGCCTTCGAGCTGAACACGCGGTACCAGGAGGGCGTGCACAAGGTCATGGTGGAGGTGGCGTAGGCGGCGTAGGGCCCACGCCGGCCGCGGCGCTCGGTCGGCCCGTGGGACGTGCTCCGTGGGCGCGCCCGGGCGCTCGGCCGGTGTCGGTCGGGGCCCGATTCGACGTTCGGAGCCTGGCGTGCCCGGGTTCCGTGGAGGGATTGGCGTCGAGGTCGAGCTCGAGCCCATCACCACGCACGCCCGGGAAGGGAGGGTCGTCCTCGGAGTTCCGCCCGAGCGGCCTCCGGTCAGACGTCGCCGCGGGCCGCCGAAAACCCTGTCGGGCTGGTCAGCCCCACGAGCCCCGGCGCGGCGCGTAGCGCAGGTCGCCGAGCTGGAGGTCGCGCCGCAGCCGTCGCAACTCGGTGCCGTCGTCGATGACGACGAGCTCGACGCCGGCGATCTCCGCGAAGTCCTCGACGTGCTCGCTCGTGACCGCGTAGCTGAAGACGGTGTGGTGGGCGCCGCCGGCATGGATCCAGGCGGCGACGCCGGTCTCGAAGTCCGGCTTGACGCGCCACAGCGCACGGGCTACCGGCAATCTCGGCATCGGCGGGGGGGTGAGCGCCTCCACCTCGTTGACGATCAGGCGAAAGCGGTCACCGAGATCGATCAGCGAGACGTTGACCGCGGGCCCCGGACGGGCGTCGAACACCAACCGCACCGGATCCTCGCGCCCGCCGATGGAAAGCGGGTGCACCTCCAGCGACGGCGTGTCCGCGGCGATCGTGGGGCAGACCTCGAGCATGTGCGCGCCCAACACCTGCTCGTCGCCGGCCGCCAGGTGATAGGTGTAGTCCTCCATGAACGAGGTGCCGCCGTTCGCGCCGGCCATCATCTTGGCGGCGCGGAGCAGTGCGGCCGTCTTCCAGTCCCCCTCTGCCCCGAAGCCGTAGCCGTCGGCCATCAAGCGCTGCACCGCCAGCCCGGGCAGCTGCTTGAGGCCGTGCAGGTCCTCGAAGGTGGTCGTGAAGCCCTTGAACCCGCCATCCTCGAGGAAGGTTCGCAGTCCCAGCTCGATGCGGGCGCCGTCACGCAGCGAGCGTTCGCGGGCGCCGCCCGCGGCGAGCTCGGGCGCAGCCCGGTAGCTCTCGCGATACTCCTCGAGGAGCACGTCCACGGCGCGTTCTTCGACGGCGTCGACGCGCTCGACCAGGTCGCCCACGGCGTAGCCGTCGACGCTGAAGCCGAAACGCTCCTCCGCGGCGACCTTGTCCCCTTCGGTCACCGCCACGTTCCGCATGTTGTCGCCGAAGCGTGCGATGCGTGCTCCCTGCAGGTCCCACCAGGCGTGTGCGGCGGCGGTCCAGGCGGCGACGCGGGCATGCACCCGCGGGTCGCTCCAATGCCCGACCACCACCTTGCGCCGAAGGCCCATGCGGGTGTGCAGGTGCCCCGCCTCACGGTCGCCGTGGGCCGACTGATTCAGGTTCATGAAGTCCATGTCGATC
>CAYOXR010000096.1:0-2363 GCA_964407955.1 uncultured bacterium
CGAGCGCCTCGCGCATGGCCGCCGATCTGCAGATGCCGCCGGCCTTCCTGGCCAAGGTGCTGCGCAAGCTCTCTGCAGCGCACTTCCTGGAGAGCAAGGCGGGCCGCAACGGCGGCGTCACGCTGCACGTGGACGCCGCGCGCCTGTCCCTGCTCGACATCGTCGAGGCCGTCTCCGGCGCGGTCGTGCTCGACACCTGTCAGACGATGGCGCGCTGCCCGACGCAGCAACGTCTGGGCTTCTGCCGGCTCAACGTGGCCTGGGTGACGACGAGCCTGGCGATCCGCGAGACGCTCGACCGCGTTCACCTGTCACAGCTCTTCGACAGCCGCTCCGCCGCCTGAGCCGCGCCACCCGGCCCGCGGACGAGCTCACGCCAGCGCGCTTCGCAGGGCCTCCAGCCGACCCTCCATGGCCTCGTCGCCGAGCGCGATGACGGCGCGTACGGCGCCGCCGTCGAAGAGCCCGGCACGGCCACGGACCTCGGGCTCGAGCCGGATCACGGGCACGGCGTGGGCCAGCTCGTGGTAGGCCGAGGCCAGCCTGAGGCTGTTGTTGACCGCGGTGGCATGCGCCTTGAGGACGGTGGCCAGCGCCGAGCGCGAGGCCGCCGGCGCCTCGCTGCTGAAGGCCACCGCCACGACCGCACTGGCACCGCGGCCCACGGCGGCCAGCACCGGCAGCGGGTCCGCCAGCGCGCCGTCGACGAGCAGGCGCCCGTCCGCCTCGAGGGGCGGGAACAGCACCGGCACCGCCATGCAGGCGCGTACCGCACGCGCGACCGAGCCCGACTCCAGGCTCACGCGCTCCCCGCTCGTCAGATCCGTGGCCATGATGACCAGGGGCACCTGGACGTCGTCGAAGGTGGCATCGCCGAAGCTGCGCCGGATGCGTTCGTCGAGCCGGGCACCGTCCACCAGCGCGAAAGCGCCCCCGTCACGCAGTCCCGGCACGGCCAGGCGCAGCGCCGCCTTGAAACGCGCCCCGCGAGCCAGCGCCGGCGTCCACAGCTTCCTGAGCACGGCCTCGATGGTCTCGGGCGCCCAGCCCAGCGCCAGCGCCGCGGCGACCACGCCGCCGCTGGAGCTGCCGACCACCATGTCGACGCCCACGCCTGAACGCACCAGCGCGCGATGCGCCCCCACCGCGACCGCGGCTGCGGCGCCCCCCGCGCCAACGACCAGGGCGACGCGGCTCGTGCGCCCGGCCCGGTCCGCTCCCTCGTGGGGCACCGTCGACGGCTGCCCTTGCATGTCCCTGCCAGGGTATCACGCGCCCCGGCCAGGACGGCGCTTCCGGCCGCGAGCCCGCGCCCGCTAGTGGCCTCGCGGCACCACCAGCCCGAAGTACCCTCGGGCCCCGCCGGATTCGTCGCGCAGGACCCCCAGCGAGATCTCCACCGGAAGCACGCCCCCGCCGCGCAGTCGCAGCGCCCAGCCGGCGCCGCGGGCCGATCGGCCGCTGCGCAGCACGCGCGCCATCAGCTCCGCCAGCGCCTCCTCCGCCCCGACGGCGGCGAGATCGCCGAGGCGCGCGCCCTTGAGGCCGTCCTCCGCCGTCCCCGTCAGGCGCGCCAGCTCGGCCGAGGCCCGCGTCAACGTGCCACTCAGGTCGGTCTCGAAGAAGGCGGCCGGGAGCGCGTCGATGAGCGCCTCGCGGCGCGCCACGGCCACCTGCAAACGCGCCTCGGCCACCTCCAAGCGCTCGTTCAGGCAACCGCTGAGGCTCCGCAAGCGGGCACGCTCAAGCGCCTGCGCGGCGCGCGCGGCGACGCGACGCAAGGCGCGCAAGCGCGCCTCGAGCTCGACACCCTCCCGATCGTCGTCGGCCGCCAGCACGCCCAGCAGCCCGTCGCCGCCGTGCAGCGGCAGCACCGCCGGCCGCCGGTTGCGGAGCAGCGGCGAGCCGGCTGCCCGGCCGCTCGGCCGGTAGCGTGCCGGGATCGGCCCCCCATCGGTCAGCACGAGCTCCTCCCCGGTGCGGTAGACCTCCTCCAGAAGTGGCGCCGAGCCGTCCAGCGGCCAGCGCTCGCCGCTCTCGGGTCCCTGCTGGAAGCCAAGCCAGGCGCGCGCCTCCAGCTCGGCGTCATCGTCGCTCGCCAGCCACACCACCGCGCGGTCGAAGCCGGCCGCCTCGCGCGCGGCGCGCAGGGCCACGTCCAGGACCTCGGTATCGGGCGCGTCCTCGCGGATCAGGGCGTCGAGGCGGTCCAGCCACGCCAGCTCCAGCTCGGAGCGCTCCGAGCGCTCGCGGGCGGCGGCATGGTGGTCGGCGACGGCCGCAAGGTCCGCGAAGCGCGCCAGCGCGCCGATCAAGCCCGCCGGGAAGGCGCGCCACTCGCCACCCCGGCGCGCCCCCAGCAC
>CAYOXR010000097.1:0-2145 GCA_964407955.1 uncultured bacterium
GTCCACCATCATGGCCACCGCAGACGCCAGCGGCCAGGGAGGCAACATCATCGTCGACGGCGACGTGTTGCCGACCACCAACTTCCCCAAAGACGACGTGCTGGGCTTGCTCGCCAGCAACGACTTGACGTTCACCGGCGCCAACGAGAACCAGCTCTCGACCGGTACGCAGACCGCCGTCGGCCTGTTCTACGCCGGCAATCAGGCGTCCATCGACAAGGGCGCGGTGGTGATGGGCAGTGTGCTGGCCAACTACATCAGCACCAGCAGCGGCAACGCCGGGCAGACGGCCAAGGTGGTCCAGGTTCCCGGGCTCGAGTACAACCTCTCCCCCGGCTTCACCGACATCCCCAACGACATGCTGGCCACCTTCCGCATCGTGTCGTACGAGCGGCTCTGAGCGCCGCCGCGGCGCGCCGGGCAGAAGCCGCCGCGTGGGCGCAGCCCCCGATCTGCGAGCGCCATCTCACGGTCGGGCCCAGACGACCGGCTCGCGCCGGCTCCGCACAGGAAGCGCCAGCACCAGGCTGCGAGCCAGCGCGGCGTGCCCGACCTCGGCGCGCGCCCGCACGCTGACGTAGCTACCGTGCACCTCGACGACCGCGACGGCGTCGATGCCGGCGCCCGGCCACGGCCCCAACGGCCCGTCCGATAGGGCACCGGCCGCTGCCTCGACCATCACCTGCCGGGCCGCCAACTGGAGGGCCCCCTCGGCCTGGCCCTCGGCACGGGCCGCCTGCTGAGCGCTCCGCGCGGCGAGGCCGTCCAGCGCCACCACGAAGCTGGACGTCAGTGCCAGCAGCGCCATCACCGACGCCGCCACCAGCACCAGCACCAGTGCCGCGCCCGATGCGCCCAGTGGCCTCACGGCAGGCTCCGCACGGTCCCCAGCGGCCGGCTCGGAAGCGCCACCGCGAAGCTGGTTCGGCGTCGACCGGCCTCCAAGCGCAGCACCAGCAGCCACGGAGCGAAGGCGCCGGCCTTCAGCTCGCTGCGCCGGTGCAGCCCCCCGGCATCGGCCCAGCCACTCAACCGCAGGCGCGTCACGCCCTGGACCAGCGGCTGGCGACTGCCTGCACCGCCGACGCGGTAGAGCTGCGCGGCACCGCGCGCATCGACCCCCACCTCGAAGCGCACGCGCCGAACCACCGCTCCCGCCGCCAGCCGGTCGTCGATGTAGCCGAGCTCGAGGCTGTCGGACCGGACGCCGCCCGTGCCGATCTCGGCCACCAGCGTCGGCCCGGCGGGATCCCGCGCACTCGCCGCCGTGCCGGGGTAGGGCCGGTAACCCGCTCGCCGCACCTCGGCCGCGAGCAGGCTGGAGGCGAGCGACAGCGCCTGCGCACCGTCGGAGGCTGCCGCGTCGCCGGCGTCCGCTCGGGCGCCGCTCTCCAGCAAGCGACCCGCCAGGAGCGCCAGCACCATCGCCAGCCCGAGCGCGACCAGCAATTCGAGGAGCGACACGCCCGACCCGCCGTGCGGGCCGGTCACGGCGGCGCCTCCACCTGGGCCCGCTGCAGCGGCCACCACACGGCGGTCGCCGCAGCGACGGGCGCCGACCCGGGGGCGGTGAGCGAGACGCGTACGCCCTCGAGCTGGCACGGCGCCGACCCGGCCAGGCAGCGCCGCTCGACCCGGCACGTCCAGCCCGGCGCAGGCAGCGGCGTCAGGCAGCCTTCGGCGGGGACGTTGCGCTGGAGCTGCAGCTCGGCCCGCAAGAGGCCCGCCACCTCCCGCCGGAGCTGGCCACTTCGCTCGGCCGCGGCCAGCGTGGCCTCGAGGCGGACCCAGCCGAGAACGGCCAGCGTGAGCACAGCCAGCGCTACCAGCACCTCCAGCAGGGTCAGCCCGCTCGCGGCGGCGGCCCCGCTGGAACGCCCGACCCCTTGCCGCGCCGCCGCCGTCACGGCACGCTCTCCAGGCGCACCCGGCCAAGGCTAGACACCACCACGGCCACCGCGTGGAAGCGGTCCGCCAGCTCCATCCTCCCGCTCACCACGCCGCCGCCGGCGCACGAGCGCGCACCGCCCGTCGGCAACCACACGATGCCTGCTCGCAGCGGCAGCCGGACGTTCACGCGCGCGAACCGGTCGACGCGAAGCCGCCGCACCTCGGGAGCGGTGCACGCCCCCGAAGGTCCCGAGC
>CAYOXR010000098.1:0-2639 GCA_964407955.1 uncultured bacterium
GGCAGGGCACCTCGCGATGGTCGCGTGACGACCCCGCGTTGACCCTCCCGCACGGCTGCGAGTAGACTACGGGGCGCTGACCACGGGCGGTTAGCTCAGCGGAAGAGCACTCGCTTCACACGCGAGGGGTCACTGGTTCAAATCCAGTACCGCCCACCACTTCAAAGCGCGTGCAGGACGGAAGCGGCGGCGAGCATTCTGGGGCTGGCTGCATTTCAAGGCGTGGCCCCGGACCCATCGCCATGGGGCCAGGGCCCATCGCTAGAGCGACAGGTAGGCGGCGCGCACGTCGGGGTCCGCGAGAAGCTCGGTGCCGCTGCCCTGCTTGACGACGCGGCCGTTCTCGAGCACGAAGGCGTGGTCGGCGATCCGCAGCGACTGGAGGACGTTCTGCTCGACCAGGACCACGGTCACGCCGCCCTCGTTGACGGCCTCGAGGGCGCGGAACACCGCCTTGGCGAGCGCCGGAGCCAGGCCAAGGCTGGGCTCGTCGACCAGCAACAAGCGCGGCCGGCTCATCAGCGCCCGGGCGATGGCCAGCATCTGCTGCTCGCCGCCCGACAGGGTGCCGGCGAGCTGGCGTCGACGTTCGGCCAGCCGAGGGAACAGCTCCAGCACCATCGCGCGCGTGTGGGGGGCGTCGCGGGCGGCACGAGGCAGGTAGTCCGCGCCGCTGCCCAGGTTCTCCGCCACGGTCATGAGGGGGAACAGCTGGCGTCCCTCGGGTACGTGACCCACGCCGGAGCGTACGATGCGCGCCGGGCTGCGCCCGTGGATCTCCTCCCCGAACGCTCGCACGCTTCCCCGCACGCCCCGGATCAGGCCCGAGATCGCGCGCAGCAGCGTGGTCTTGCCGGCGCCGTTGGCCCCGATGATGGTGACGAGGGAGCCCTCGTCGACCACGAGGTCGATCCCCCACAGCACCTGGATCTTCCCGTAGCCAGCCTCGAGACCCCGCACCTCCAGCGCTGGCACGGTTCGCCGCGCGTGGCTCACGGCGGCAGTCATGCGTCGTCCTTCTCGTCATCGCTGCCCAGGTAGGCGCGGACGACCTGCGGGTCGCTGGTGACCTCCTGGTAGCTGCCGGTAGTCAGCGGCCGGCCGTAGTCCATGACCAGCACCCGGTCGGCCAGGTCACGCACGACCGGCATGACGTGCTCGATGAACACCACCGTCACGCCCCGCTCGCGGATCTCTCGCACGAGGCTGACGGCCTGCCTCGCCTCGGCCGGCCGCAGGCCCGCCATCACCTCGTCGAGAAGCAGCACGCGAGGCGCCGTGGCGAGGGCGCGCGCGATCTCCAGGCGCTTCTCCTGCAGCAGCGTCAGGTCTTCGGCCGTGACGGACCTCAGGGGCGACAGCCCGGAGCGCTCGAGCGCGTCCTCGGCGCGCCGGCGCGCCTCGCGCTCGCCGGTCCCCGGCGTGCCGTAGAGCGCTCCCACCATGACGTTCTCCTCGACGGTCATCTCCGGGAAGGGTTGGACCACCTGGAAGGCGCGGCCCAGGCCGGCGTGGCACCGCTCGGCGCTGCTCAGCCGGGTGATGTCGCGCCCGCCCAGGTGGATGCTGCCGCGGCTGGGGACGAGCAGCCCGGAGATCATGTTCAAGGTGGTGGTCTTGCCTGCGCCGTTGGGCCCGATGATGGCGAAGATCTCGCCCTCGTCGACCTCGAAGCTGAGGTCCTGCACCGCGGCGAGGCCGCCGAAGCGCTTCTCCAGGCCGTCGACGCGCAGCATCAGCCGGCCTCCCCGCCATGGCCGGAGGATGCGTCCGCCACGACGCCGCTTTCCGGTCCGGCTCCCGGCGGCGACGGTGGCCGCCGCCGGCGCAGGCGGCCGGCGAGCCCCACCAGCCCGCGCGGCATGAACAGGATGGACGCCACCAGCACCAGGCCGTAGCCGATCAGGTAGCCCTCCGCGAAGGTGCGCTTGAGCGTCTCCTCGATGGCGGAGAGGACGCCGGCGCCGAGGATGGGACCCAGGGTGGTGTAGAGGCCGCCGAAGATGGGGGTCACCAGCGCCAGCACCGTCGTGGAGATGGCGAAGGTGCCGTCGGGGATGACGCTGCCCAGGCGCTCCGCCTCGAGCGCGCCGAGCATGCCCACGAGGCTGCTGGAGAGCACGAACGCCAGCAACTTGGCGCGCGCCGGACGCACGCCCATCACCGCTGCAACGGCCTCGTTGGTCCGCACCGCCGTGAAGGCGGCCCTGAGGCGGCTGCGCTGCGCCACGATCGACACTAGGATCGCCAGCACCAGCAGGGCGCCGTAGACGTAGAAGTAGCCGGCGTTGCTCAGGTAGGCGATCTCCCAGCGCTGCATGGTCCCGGGGACGAAGTGGGGCCTGAACAGCGGCGGCACGTTCAAGCCCGCCGCCCCGCCGGCGATACCGGTGGGCAACTGCTGCACCACCGCCTTCAGCACCTCCGCGAAGGCCAGCGTCGCGATGGCGAAGTAGATGCCGCGCAGGCGCAGCGTCACCGAGCCCAGGCCGAGCGCCAGCAACGCCGCCACCGCGCCGCCGATGGGCAACGCCAGCGCGAGCGGCGCGCCCGTGAGTCTCGCGAGGATGGCGGCGGTGTAGCCGCCGGCGCCGTAGAAGGCGGCATGCGCCAGCGAGAGCTGGCCGGTGCGCGCCAAC
>CAYOXR010000099.1:0-1645 GCA_964407955.1 uncultured bacterium
GAGTACAGGATGGTGTCCTCGGTCCCCAGGAACTCGCTGAGGCGCGCCTCGAGGCGCTTGTGGATGTCCTGGGTGCCGCAGATGAAGCGCACCGACGCCATGCCGAAGCCGCGCTCGGCGATGCCCCGTTGCGCCGCCTCCATCACGGCGGGGTGGTTGGCCAGGCCCAGGTAGTTGTTGGCGCAGAAGTTGAGCACCTCGCCGCCGCCGGCCACCGAGATCTGCGCCTGCTGCTGGGAGGTGATCACCCGCTCGCCCTTGTACAGGCCCTGCTCGCGCAGCGCCTCGAGCCGTGTGCTCAGGTCGTCCAGATAGGAACGGTCCATGCTCGGTCCTCCCGGCCGCCCGCCTCGAGCCCACGCGCCGGCCCGCACGCCGCTCGGGCATCCGGCCGCGGGCCCCTCGCACCGCGGTGGCGGCCTGCCGGCTCCAGGCTACCGCCGCGCCAGCCGAACGGCGGGGCGCAGCTGGCCGGCTTCGGACACCCCCCACGCGCGCTCCAAGCGGCTCACGCGGCGCCTGAACCCCGACCCGGAGCCGCGCCTCACTCGCCGTAGGGGACCCAGATGTTCTTGATGCGGGTGGCACGTCGCAGGTACTCGCGGCCCTCGCCCTGCTCGCGGTCGAACCAGTCGCGGCGCCGCCCCCAGTTCACCCAGGTGGCCTTCAGGTTGTCGGCGCTCTCGCGCTCGACCATGGCCGAGCCCTCGGCGCCGCCGACGTACCACATGGCGGCCACGTCGGCATGCCTGGCCAGCACCTCCGACAGCTCGTCACGCACGCCGGTCACGATGTTCAGTGCGCCGCCGGGCAGGTCGCTGGTGTCCAGCACCTGGTAGAGGTCGGTGGCGGCGAGCGGCCAGCGCGGGGAGGGTACGGCCACGACCCGGTTGCCCATGGCCAGCGCAGGGGCGGTGAGGGACACGAACGCCAGCAGCGGCGCCTCATCCGGGCAGGCCACCGCCAGCACCCCCCACGCCTCGGGCATCGCCAGCGTGACGTTGCGCAGCGGCGTGGCGTGAACACCGCCGTCGTACTTGTCGGCATAGGCCGCGTAGAAGAACAGGCGCTCGACACTGACCTCGACCTCGCGGGCAGCGTCGTCAAGCGACGTGCCGGTCAGCACCCGCAGCCGGTCGGCGAACTCACCCGCGCGGGCGGCGAGGTTCTCGGCCAGGTAGTACAGCACCTGCGCCCGGTTGTGCGCCGTGGCCCGCGTCCAGCCGACGGCCTTGCGCGCGGCCTCGACGGCGTTGCGCACGTCCTTGCGGTTGCCCAGCGGCGCCTGCCCCACGCGAGCGCCGCCCGGAGCCAACACCGGGTAGGCGTAGTTGCCGTCGGGACGCGCCTGCTTGCCACCGATGTAGAGCTTTGCGGTCCGGTCGACGGCCGCATCGCCCCCGCTGCCGTCGCCGCCAAGCCCCAGGCCGTCGGCGCCCGCGGGGGTGGTGAGCTCGCCAGGGGCGTAGGTCGGCAGGGCCGCTTCCCAGTCCGGCGCCAGGTACTCGAACATGCCCTCGCGGCCTCCCTCGCGCCCGAAGCCGCTCTCGCGGTAGCCGCCGAAGCCGCTGGCGGCGTCGAAGACGTTGGTGCAGTTCACCCACACCACGCCCGCCTCCAGCTTGGGCGCCACGTCGAGCGCCAG
>CAYOXR010000100.1:0-2603 GCA_964407955.1 uncultured bacterium
CGTCCGCCCGGTAGCCGTCGAAGTAGTGCTCGGCGTCGTAGATCACGGTGCGCCCGTGGGCCTTGATCAGTGCCACGGAGTCGCGGATCATGTCGAGGTTCTGCTCGTATGTGGCCCCCAGCGCCTCGCTCACGTGGAGCGTCCACGACTTGCCGAACACCGTGACCACCGGCGTCTGGGCCGCCAGCATGGCCGCCAGGTTGGGGTCGTCCTCCGCGCGGACGTCCTTCCTGCGCGTGGAGCCGAAGGCGCTGAGCAGCGCGTGTTGCAGCGGGGCTCCGCGCATCAGCTCGAAGAACTGCACATCCTTGGGATTGGAGCCCGGCCAGCCTCCCTCGACGTAGGTGATGCCGAACGCGTCCAGCTTGCGAGCGATGGCGACCTTGTCGCTGCCCGTCAGGTTGAAGCCCTGGCCCTGCGTACCGTCGCGCAGGGTGGTGTCGTAGATCTCGATCGGGCCTTTAGGCAGCTCGCCCACGTCTCGCCTCCGGGATGCCGCTCAGCACGCGTATGCGGGCATAGTACCCGCCCCTGCCGCCGCGCTCACGGCGCGGTCATCTCCTCGCCGGCAACGGTCCTGCGGCCGACCCCTGCGGCAAGCTTGTTCAGCACGTCGACGTAGGCCCGTGCCGACGCCTCGACGATGTCGGTCGACAGGCCGCGGCCGTGGACCATGCGGTTTTCTTCCTGGACGCGAATGGTCACTTCGCCCAGGGCGTCCTTGCCGGCGCCGACGCTGCGGATCTCGTAGCTGGCAAGCTCCAGGGGAAGCTGCGTCGCGCGCTCGATAGCGTGATAGACGGCGTCGACCGGGCCGTCGCCGGTGGCGGCCTCCTCGTAGACGCCTGTGTCGGTCTTCAGCCGGACGGTGGCCACCGGCGTCATCCCGCTGCCGGACTGGAACTGGACCGCCTGTAGCTGGTAGGTCTCCGGGACACGCGTGGTCTCGTCGTCGACCAGGGCACGGATGTCCTCGCTGGTCACGTGGCTCTTGCGGTCGCACAGGTCCTTGAAGCGCCGGAACAGCGCGTTGACTGCGTCGTCCGAGAGGCCCTCGTAACCGAGCTCGGCCAGGTTCTGGCGGAAGGCGCGGCGGCCCGAGTGCTTGCCCATGACGAGCACGCCGGCGTCGCGACCCACCGTCTCGGCGCGCATGATCTCGTACGTCTCCAGCGCCTTGATGACGCCGTCCTGATGGATGCCCGACTCGTGGGCGAAGGCATTGTCGCCGACGACCGCCTTGTTCGGCGGCACCAGCATGCCGGTCAGGCCGGACACCAGCCGCGACGAGCGGTAGATCTCGGTGGTATCGATGGCGGTCATGTGGCCCCAGTAGTCCTTGCGCGTCTCGAGCGCCATCACGACTTCCTCCAGCGAGGCGTTGCCCGCGCGCTCACCGATGCCGTTGACGGTGCACTCCACCTGAGTCGCACCGTTCTGCACGCCCGCGAGGCTGTTGATCACGGCGCAGCCGAGGTCGTCGTGGCAATGGGTGCTGATGTCCACGTCCTGGATGCCGGGTACGTGCTCCCGCAGGTGCGCGATGAGCGACCCGTATTCCCAGGGCATCATGTAACCGACCGTGTCGGGGACGTTGATGGTGGTGGCGCCGGCGCGGATCGCTTCGGTGAAGATCCGCACCAGGAAGGCCGCCTCGCTGCGCCCGGCGTCCTCGGCGCTGAACTCCACATCGTCGACGAAGCCCTTGGCCATGCGAACGGCCTCGATGGCGCGTTCCACGACCTCGTCAGGCGTCAGCTTGAGCTTCTTCTCCATGTGGATGGGGCTGGTCGCGATGAAGGTGTGGATGCGTGGCCGGGCCGCGCCCTCCACCGCCTCGGCGGCACGCTCGATGTCTCCCTTGGCGGCGCGCGCCAGGCCCGCCACGACGACGCGTTCGGACTCGCCCCGGATGGCGCGCGCGATCGCGCGCACCGCCTGGAAGTCGCCCTCCGAGGCGATCGGGAATCCCGCCTCGATGACGTCCACGCCGAGACGCGCGAGCTGACGCGCGATCTCGACCTTCTCGCGGGTGTTGAGCGCGACCCCAGGTGACTGTTCGCCGTCGCGCAACGTGGTGTCGAAGATCTTGATGTGGGCCATGGCCTCGATGTCACTCCCCTCGTTCATACGCGCGACTCGCCACCCTGCGCCGCGCCCTCGCCCCATGCGACGTCAGCCGCCGATGAAAGGCATCATCTTTCGGAGCCTGCGTCCGACCTGCGACACCAGCGTCTCGCCCGTAGCGCGACGCTGGGCCTGCAGGCGGGGTTGCCCCACCTGGTTCTCCAACAGGAACTCGCGTGCGAAGGCGCCCGTCTGGATGTCGCGAAGCACGCGCCGCATCTCGGCGCGCGTGGCATCGGTGACGATCCGCGGGCCCGTCACGTAGTCGCCGTACTCGGCGGTGTTGGAGATGCTGTAACGCATGCGTTCGAAGCCGCCCTCGTAGATGAGGTCGACGATCAGCTTCATCTCGTGCACGCACTCGAAGTACGCGATCTCGGGCTGGTAGCCGGCCGCGACCAGGGTGTCGAAGCCGGATTGCATCAGCGCCGTCACGCCGCCGCAGAGAACCGACTGCTCGCCGAACAGGTCGGTCT
>CAYOXR010000101.1:0-8293 GCA_964407955.1 uncultured bacterium
TCGCCCAGGCCGAGTGCCGCGCGCCGATTGCGATCGGCACGATGGCCCGCACCCGGTCCGGATAGGTTGCCGCCCACTCCAGGACCTGCATTCCGCCCATGCTGCCACCGACGACGGCCGCCAGGTCCCTCACCCCCAGCCGATCGAGCAGCCGGCGTTGCGCCTCGACCATGTCCCTGACCGTGTAGCGCGGGAAGTCGACGGCGTAGGGGCGGCCCGTTTCGGGGTTGACGCTGCTCGGCCCGGTGCTGCCGTAGCAGCCGCCCAGCACATTGCTCGACACCACGAAGTAGCGGCGCGTGTCGATCGCCTTGCCGGGGCCGATCAACGGATCCCACCATCCGGGCACCTCCTCGCGGTCGGTGCGCCCGGCGGCATGCGCCGACCCTGTCAGGGCGTGGCACACCAGCACGGCGTTGTCGCCGCGGGCGTTGAGCTCGCCGTACGTTTCGAAGGCAATGGCCACCCGTGACAGGCTGCCGCCGAGCTCGAGCGACAGCGGATCGCTGGCGCTGGCGACGTCCATCACCCGTGCGACCACGGTGCCGACGCTGCCGTCGGTGTTGGCGCCGCCGCGGGCGATGAGCGCGGCGTGGTCGCCCCAGGTCTCGTGGATGAGGGTGCGGTCGCCGCGCTTCGTCGCGGCCGGCGCCGTCGTGCGTTCGGGCTCGGCCGGGGCACCCGGCGCTGGCACGCGGCCACTGCCCGGGCGGCCGGCCCCGCCACGCCCGGACGTGCGGGCCGGTTTGCTCGGCGGCCCGTCTGTACTCATGGCGTCGCCGCCCGACGCCTCATGCCGGAACCGGTTCGCGAGCGGCGCACAGCGCCTGGTCGAAGTCCTCGATGAGGTCGTCGATGTGCTCGATGCCGGGACTCACTCGCACCAGCCCCGGCGAGATGCCGGCCGCGCGAAGGCCGGCCTCGTCGAGCTGGGAGTGGGTCGTGCTGGCGGGGTGCGTCACGCTCGTCTTGGCGTCGCCCAGATTCACGAGGTTCGAGGCCAGCTTCAGCGCGTCGATGAAGGCCTTGCCGCCGGCCACGCCGCCCTCGACCTCGAAGGTCAGGATGGCACCCGGGCCCTTCGGATAGTGCGTGGCGGCCCGTTCGAACAGGGGGTGGCCGGGGAGGCCCGGGTAGTTCACGTTGCCGACCCCGGGCTGCTGCGTCAACCACTCGGCCAGGCGCCGGGTGTTCGCGACATGCCGGTCGGCCCGCAGGCTGAGCGTTTCCAGCCCCTGGAGGAACAGGAAGGCGTTCTGTGGCGCCAGCGCCGCGCCGATGTCACGCAGCCCCTCCACGCGCGCGCGAATCGCGAAGGCGATGTTGCCCAGCGGTCCATTCACGCCGAACACGTCGGCGAACACCAACCCGTGATAGCCGGGGCTGGGCTCCGAGAAGCCGGGGTAGCGGCCGTTGCCCCAATCGAACGTTCCGGCGTCGACGATGACGCCACCGATCGAGTTGCCGTGGCCCCCGATCCACTTGGTCGCCGAATGGACGACCACGTCGGCACCGTGCTCGATGGGCCGGTAGAGGTAGCCCCCCATCGCCGAGGTGTTGTCCACGACCACGGCGACGCCGCGCTCATGCGCCACGCGCGCGATGCCATCGAGGTCGGGGAGGTGCAGCGAGGGGTTTGGGATGGACTCGACGTACACCGCCTTGGTGGTGTCGTCGATGAGCCGAGCGAACGACGTCGGGTCGTCGTCGGGATCGACGAATCGGGTGGTGATGCCCAGCCGCGGAAGCGTCACGTTGAGCATGTTGCCGGTGCCGCCATAGAGGTTCGGCGACGCCACGATGCTGTCACCCGCCGCTGCCAGCGTCGTGAAGCTGATGAACTCCGCAGCATGGCCGGACGCCACCGCCAGCGCCGCGACGCCGCCCTCGAGCGCAGCGACGCGACGTTCCAGCACGTCGTTGGTGGGGTTCATGATGCGCGTGTAGATGTTGCCGAACTCCTGCAGCGCAAACAGCCGGGCGGCGTGATCGGCGTCGTCGAAGGTGTACGCGGCGGTCTGGTAGATGGGTACGGCCCGCGCCTTGGTGGTGGGGTCGACCTGCTCCTGGCCGGCATGGACTTGCAACGTTTCGAAGCGGTAGGGCATGGCTCTCTCCTTCGGTGTCGGGCGGCCGCCGGGCGGCGGCGCGCCAAGAGTGGGTTCGTGAGGGGTGCAGCCGTCGGTGGCGGCACGTTGCGAGCCGGCGCCGGTCCCAGGGGGCGATGGCGCAGCGGCAAGCTGGAACCCGGTGTCCGCGGGCACGTCGCGCTGGGCGGCGACATGCCGACGCCAAAGCGGTTCGGGCCGGCCGTCAGGCGCTGGGCGCGCGGCGACAGGCGGCCCGAGTCCTCAACGTGTCCGGGCGGGACACGGCGGCGCTCAGGCCGCGAACGGCATTCGCAGGCTCGGTGGGTAGGGCTGTGGCGTGAGGTTCCAACTCCCCGGCATGCTTTGCGCCTCCTTCGAGCCCGCCTTCGCCCGCTCGCGCGGGACGCGTCCAGGCTCTGGATTGAGGCTGTCCGCCCCTATCTCTCCGGTGAGCTCACTATCGTAGCTGTGCTCCCGGCTGGAGTTAGCACCCGCCTAGATGAAGACTGGTTGCTGCGACGTCGTCGGGCCAGGTCCCTCGGCCGCTCTCGATAAGGCCGGCAGAAGGCGTTCGCCGCGTCGGTGTGACACCGGGCTGCGGTCGCCCACGCCGGGCCAGGGCCCCGCGGCCGTGCCGCAGGATGGAGGGAAGTAAAGCACAGCTCGGCAACGATTGCAACCCCTGGGCGCCCGCGCCTATGCAATGGTCCGCACGCCAGGCTCCGGCCTGCTGGTAAGCTTCGCCCAGGGCGCGTTCGGTCCAATTCTGCGTGCGTCCCGACCGAGGTGTTATGAGCGAGTCGCCCATCGCCATCCCCGAAGCCATTCCCATGCTGGACCTCAAGCCCGAGGTAGCCGAGCTCTGGGAGGAGCTGCAGGCGGCCATCGAGCGCGTATTGCGCGGGGGCCAGTTCGTGCTCGGCGAGGAGGTGGCGGCATTCGAGGAGGAGGTCTCGGCCTTCCTCGGCGTGAAGCACGCCATCGGCGTCAACAGCGGGACCGACGCCTTGACGATCAGCTTGCGGGCGCTGGGCGTGGGCGCCGGCGACGAAGTCATCACCACCCCGTTCACGTTCTTCGCGACTGTGGAGGCGATCCTCCACGTGGGCGCCACCCCGGTGTTCGTCGACGTCTGCGAGGACTCCTTCAACATCGATCCGAACCTCCTGGAGGCCGCAGTAACGGAGCGAACCCGGGCGATCGTGCCTGTGCACCTGTTCGGCGACCCGGCCGCCATGACCGCCATCACCGCCGTGGCGCACCGCCACCAGCTCGCCATCCTCGAGGACGCCGCGCAGTCCTTCGGCGCCGTGTACTACGGCGACGCTCGGGGCGACGCGCCGACGCCCGACGCGGCGCTGGTCGGCAAGATGACCGGAACCATCGGTGCCATAGGGGCGTTCAGCTTCTACCCCACCAAGAACCTCGGCGCCTACGGCGACGCCGGCCTGGTCGCCACCAACGACGACGACCTGGCCGACCGGGTGCGCGCGTTGCGCCACCACGGTCAGCGTGCGGGCTCGCGCGACGTCCATGCCGAAGTGGGCTACAACTCTCGCCTCGACGCACTCCAGGCCGCCATCCTGCGCGTGAAGCTGCCGCACGTGCCCGCCTGGAACGCGATCAGGCGGCAGCTCGCCGAGCGCTACGCGTCGCTGCTGCAGGGGCTGCCCGCGCTGGCACTGCCGGCTGCCGACCGCGGCCATGTCTTCCACCAGTACACGGTGAAGGTGGACGCTGGGCTTCGCGACCGGTTGCAGGAGGGCCTCCACGCGCGCGGCGTATCGGCTGTGGCGTTCTATCGCCAGCCCCTGCCCGTGGTCGGGGCCGCTGCGCCCGTCAGCCGCCGTCTCGCCACGCAGGTGCTGTCGCTGCCGTTGTGGCCCTCCATGTCCGAGGGCACCGTCCGCCAGGTCGCGGACTCGGTTCAGGACATCCTGGTACGTGCCTTGGACTGACCGCCCTCCGCCGAAAGGCGACGGCGCGGCCGGCCACGTGGAGGCGCCCCGGACGGCAAGCGGCCGCCGCCGCCCGCTTCTCAACACCCTCATGCTGGTCGGTGGCACGGGCATCGGCCAGACCCTCATGCTGCTCTCCTTGCCGCTGCTCACGCGGCTGTTCACGCCCGCAGAGTTCGGCGCGATGGCGGTGTTCCTGGCGATCGTGGTGCCGCTGGCGACCGTGTCCGGCCTGCGCTACGACATGGCCATTCCGGTGGCGGACGACGACGGCGAAGCCCGCTCACTGCTGTGGGCCGCGCTCGCTTTCACTGCACTGCTCGCTGCCCTGCTGGTTGCGGTTCTGCTGCTCATCGGGCCGCGCCTGGGCCACCTCCTGAACGTGTCCGACGTCATCTCCTGGTGGTGGTTGTTGCCCCTGTCGGTGGGCCTGTCCGGCGCGTACAACGCGCTGTCCTTCGCCGCCATCCGCAACAAGACGTACGGCGCGCTATCGGCATCCAGGGCGATGCAGGGGATCGGCCAGGTGGGCACGCAGGTGACGCTGGGTTTCCTGGGAGCCGGCGTCGAGGGGCTGCTGCTCGGCATCGTCGCACGCTTCGGCGCGTCCGCTCTGACGCTCGTGCGACGCCCCCGCGCGAGGCGTGACAGCGTGCCGGTCGACCGGCGTGACGTGCGTCGGGCCGTTCGCAAGTACCGGCGGTTCCCGATCTTCATGGGCAACGCCTCGCTGCTGACGGCACTCTCTCAGCACCTGCCGTCGCTTGCCCTGGCCGTCCTCTACGGGCCGGCCATCGCCGGCCTGTTCTCGCTTTCGATCCGCGCTCTCGAGGCGCCGGTGACGCTGGTGGCACAGATGTCCGCCCAGGTCTACTACGGCAACCTATCCGAAGCGGCACGCAGCGAGCCCGCACGCATGCGTGCGATCTTCAGGACCACGGTGACGGGTTTGGCCGCCGTGGGCGTGGTGCCGTTCCTGCTGTTCCTGTTCGGACCGCAGCTCTTCCCGCTGCTGTTCGGTAGCGCCTGGAGCGAGGCGGGCGCCTTCGCGCGCATCCTCGCGTTCACCTTCCTGGTGCGCTTCCTGGCGCGCGGCGTGGGCTCCGAGACGCTGGCCGTGACCGGTCGGTATGGAACGCAGCTGTGGCTGGAAGGCGCTCGCGTGGCCGGTATCGGGCTGGCGTTCGGGCTCGCGGCAGTGGCGGATTTGACGTCCACGACGACAGTTATCCTCTATGCTGCGGTCATGGCCGTGGCCCATCTGTTGACTCTTGCGGCGAGCTCGCGGGCGCTGCGCGAGGTGCCCGAGCCGACGTGAGCCGCTTGCTCTTGAAGCGCGTGCTGGACATCGAGCTGGCGCTGGTGGGGCTGCTGTGTCTGTCACCCGTCTTGGCGCTGATTGCCGTGCTCGTGCTCAGGGGCATGGGACGGCCGGTGTTCTTCGTCCAGACGAGACCCGGGCGCCATGAGACGCCGTTCCGTCTGGTCAAGTTTCGCACGATGACCCAGGCAACCGGGCCCGACGGACGCCTGCTTCCGAATTCCGCCCGCTTGACCCGGTTCGGGCGCTTCTTGCGTTCGTCCAGCCTGGATGAGCTGCCCGAGCTCTGGAACGTCCTTCGCGGCGACATGAGCCTGGTGGGGCCGAGGCCACTGCTGAACGAGTACCTGGTTGCCTACGACCAGCGCGAGCGCAAGCGGCACGATGTGCGCCCTGGAATCACCGGGCTGGCGCAGGTTCGTGGCCGCAACAGCGTGCGCTGGAGCGACAAGATGGCTTCCGACGTCGAGTACGTGCAACGGTGGTCGCTGACGCTTGATGCGGCGATCATGGCACGCACGTTCCTCACCGTCCTGTCCCGCCGGGACGTGGCCGTAGAGGGCGGAACGCAGCGGCCGCCGGCGAAAGTCCCGCGAAACGACGAGGTGGAGGCATGAGGCCGTGACCGACGTTGGAGGCGATAGCGCCGCCCCACTTGCCGAGGACTTCCTGGTGCGCATGAACGAGCGCCTGCGGACGCTCGCAGAGGCGGAGTATCGGAGCGACGTGGGCGAACCGACGCTGATCGTGGTGGCGGGGCCACCGCGGTCCGGCACCACGCTCGCGCTCCAGCTCCTGGCCTCCTGCTTGGACGTCGGCTTCGTCGACAACCTCGCAGCCAGCTTCTGGCAGGCCCCGACCTACGGCGTGCGTCTCTCGCGCAAGCTCTTCCCCCGGCCTTTCCAATCGAGCTACCGATCGAGCTACGGGCGAACGGCTGGTCTCGACGAGCCGCACGAGTTCGGCTACTTCTGGAATCACCTGCTCGGCTTCCGTGCACTGTCCGAGCCCAGCGAGGCGCAACGCGACGCCGTGGACTGGGGTCGGGTGAAGCGGGTGGTGTCCAACGTGGCGGTGGCGTTCGGAGCGCCGTGGCTCCTCAAGGGATTCCAACTGACCTGGCTGCTCCAATCGTTCACGCGCGCGTTGCCCGGAACGATCGTCGTGCGAATGCTCAGGGACGATATCGACACGGCTTGCTCCATCTTGCGCTTCCGTGAAGGCGCCTTCGGGAGCCGGCGGCACTGGGCCTCTTTGCGTCCGCTGGACTGGCAAAGCTGGGCGGACGAGAGTCCCGAGCACCAGGTCGCGGCGCAGGTCCTCGCCATCCAGGCAGCGCTCGACGCGCAACTCGCGACGCTGCCGGAGGAGCGTCTGGTCCTGGCACCGCTGGACGCCCTCTGGCGCGACCCCGGCGGGCTCGTCGAGACCGTGGCCGAACGCCTGGCGGCGCAGGGCGTCACGGTGGCGCGCACGAACCGGCCGCCGGGTCCGTTCACGCCGCCGGACACCAGGCGCCCTGCTCACGAGGCAGCGCGCGAGTCTCGCCAGGCGGTTGCCGAGGCGTTCCGAAGCCTTGGCCGTGGCGACGCCGTGCCGAGCGCGGGAGCACGGCGATGAGCGGCACCGTTCGCTTTCTGCCACCGCATGACGCCGCCTGGCCCGAGGCACTCGCCTGTGCGCCTCACGACGTCTATCATCTGCCGGCGTATACCCGTCTGGCGCAACGCTTGGACGCGGGTCGGGCCGGAGCGTTCCTCTACCGCGACGGGAACAGCGCCGTCCTGTGGCCGTTGATCGTGCGCAGCGTGCCTGCGGAGCTCGACGGCTCGGCAGGCTGGCTCGACGCGACCGGCGTCTACGGCTACGGCTCCCCGGTGGTTAGCGAGGACGTCACGCCCGCGACGCTCGCCGAGGCGCTCGATGCGATCGGCCACGCGGCGGCGGAGATGGGCGTGGTTGCGATCTTCTCCAGGCTCCATCCCTTGCTTCCGTTCCGGCCCGCCCGATGGCCCGCCGGTTGCACCGCCGTCGACTCGGGCACGACGGCGGCGATCGATCTGCGGCTTGACGCGCAGTCGCGTTGGGCGGCGTTGAGCCAGAACCACCGGCGCGGCGTTCGCAAGCTCCGCGCGAGCGGCTTCACGGTCGCCTGGGGCGACTGGGCTCGGCTCGAGGCCTTCGAGCGCATGTACCTGGAGACCATGGACCGGGTGGGCGCGCCGGCGTACTACCGCTTCGGCCACGACTACTTCGTACAACTCGCCCACGACCTCGAGCCGTTCACCCGCTTCGGGGTGGTTAGCGACGTGGCCGGCCAGCCGGCGGCGGCTGGCCTCTTCTTCGCCTGCCAGGGCTTCGTCCAGTACCATCTGGGCGCCACCTTCTCGGCGTTCCTCGGGCAAGCTCCCTCTAAGCTGCTCTTCTGGGAGGCGAGCGAGTTCGGGGCGGCGCACGGCGACAACGTGCTGCACCTCGGCGGCGGCTATGGTGGTGGAGACGATTCGCTGTTGCGATTCAAGCTGGGCTTCGCCACGGACCGCCACCTCTTCCGAACGCTGAGATTCGTCACGAACGACCGCGCCTACCGGGACCTGTGTCGGGCTGCCGGTCACCCCGACTCCGACGGCGGGGCGAGTGCCGTGGGCTTCTTCCCGAAGTACCGGGACGCCAGCCGCGAGGGGAACGCAGCGTGAGCGACGTTCCCATGTCCGCACCCGATATCACCGAGGAGGACGTACGCGCGGTAACCGAGGTGGTGCGAAGCGGCCGACTCGCGCTCGGCCCGAAGGCCGAGGCGTTCGAGAACGCGCTTGCGGCCTACGTCGGCGCCCGTCACGCTGTAGCCGTGAGTTCGGGCACAGCCGCTCTGCACCTCGCCCTGCTTGGACTGGGTATCGGGCCGGGCGACGAGGTGCTGGTTC
>CAYOXR010000102.1:0-5585 GCA_964407955.1 uncultured bacterium
GCGATCCACACGACGGGCGCCGGCGTGGCGTTGAGGGCCGCGGCCACGGCCAGCGGACGGGTGGCGATGGAGTCGTCGATGAACGCCACCCGGCCGATCCAAGCGATCGTCTGGTAGCGGCCGGGAAGGCCTGGAAACGCCGCCAGTCCCGCCGCGATGACGCCTTCCGACAGCCCCAGCTCGCGGCAGGCGAGGGCCACGGCCAGGGCGTTGGCGATCTGGTGCTCGCCGCGCACGCGTAGCGCGCCGGCTGGCAAGAGGGGCTCGCCATCCAGGCTGATGTCGCCGCTACGCCGGTCGAAGGCGGCGTCGGCAGGGCCGGTGAGCGAGAACCCCAGCGTTCGCGCGGCGGCCCCCTGCGCCCACCCGCGCAGCACGGGGTCGTCGGCGTTGTAGACGAAGGCGTCGTCCGGCTGCTGATGCCGGATGATGTTGCGCTTGGCGTCGTGGTAGGCCGCCACGCTGCCGTGCCGGTCGATGTGATCCTCGCCCAGGTTCAGGGCCACGGCGACGCGGGGCCTGAGCGTCGGGCAGCGCTCGAGCTGGAACGACGAGAGCTCGACTACCAGGGTGGCGTGCGGCCGCGCCACAGCCGACAGGGCGGGGTCGATGTTGCCGCCTGCCACCGCGTCCATGCCGGCGCCGGCGAGCGTGTCGGCGATCCAGCGCGTCACCGTGCCCTTGCCGGCGGTGCCGGTCACGCCTACCAGCGTCGCCGGCACCGTCCTGGCCACCCACTCGACCTCGCCGATGACCTCGACGCCGCGCTCGCGCAGGCGCCGCAGGTCGGGATGGTCGATGGGCACGCCGGGTGCGGCAATGCACAGGGCGGCCGTGGTGGCCGGCGCGGCGGAGAGCATGCGGGCGCCGAGCGCCCGGGCGGCATCGATGTCGGGCCCCTGTCGGCGGGCGTCGAAGACGTCGATGGCGTGGCCCTGGGACGCCAGCAGGCGTGTCACCGCCAGCCCGCTGCGGCCGAGGCCGTAGACGAGCACCGTCACGGGATCTTCCCGAGGAGGACGGCGGCGAGTGCGGTGGCGGCGCCCGTGACCAGCCAGAAGCGCAGCGTGATGCGGGTCTCGGGCCAGCCCGTCAGCTCGAAGTGATGGTGCAGCGGGCTCATGCGCAGCAGCCGGCGGCCGCCGCTGACACGGAAGTAAGCGACCTGCACGATGACGGACAGGACCTCCAGGACCGGCACCAGCGCGATGAGCGGGAGGTACCACACCCACCCGCTCAGGATGGCGAGGCCGGCCAGCGCCGAGCCGAGAGCCTCGGCTCCGACGCCGCCCATGAACACCCGCGCCGGGTGGCCGTTGTACCAGAGGAACCCGAGCAGGGCCCCGAGCACGGCGCCGGCGAGCGGCCAGCCGGTGAACAGCAGCAACATGATCGCGGCCATGCCGGCAGCCAGCCCGTCCAGGCCGTCGGAGAAGTTCAGGGCGTTGACGCTGCCGACGACCACGACAACGAAGCCGATTACGTCGAGCCAGGCGATTCCGAACATGCTCGCGCCCACGCTCACGGCATAAACCGCGAACGCCAGTGCCACCACCGCCTGGCCCAGGAGGCGGTAGCGCGCCAACAGGCCCGTGGTGAGGTCCTCGCCCCTGGCGGCTGCGCGCGAGCGACGGAGCGCCAGCACGTCGTCGTAGAGCCCGATGGCGCCGCTGCCCAGGGCGAGCAACACCACCGGCAGCTCCAACTGGCGGCCGGGCGAAAGCAGCAGCCACGCCAGGAGCGCGGCCGCCAGGATGGCCAGCCCCCCCATGGTGGGCGTGCCGGCCTTGTCCAGGTGGCTCCCCGGACCCTCGGGACGAACCGTCTTGCCCCAGTGGAGGCGCTTGGCGACCTGGATGAACACGCCGGTGAGAAATAGCGACGCCAGGGCCGCGGCCAGGACGATCATCGCCCGCCGCCGTCCGCCTCGCGCCTGCCAACCACGGCGGCCTCGAAGCGCTCGAGGAGCCGCTCCAGGTGCAGGCCGCGCGAGCCCTTGAACAGGATCGTGCCGTGATCGGGAAGCAAGGCGAGAAGGGCTGCGGCCGCCTCGATGTCGGGCGCGTGCCGCGCCTCCGGGTTGGCCGCCGCGATGGCCGCGGCCTCGGGTCCGACGGCCACCACGACGTCCAAGTCCCGCGTGGCGGCGCCCAGGGCGTGGTGATGGGCGGCGCTCGCCTCGCCGAGCTCGAGCATGTCGCCGAGCACGGCGGCGCGCGGCGGCGGGGAGCTGCGCAGCACTTCCAGCGCCAGGCTGGCGGAGGCCGGGTTGCTGTTGTAGGTGTCGTCGATGATCAACAGCCGGCCGTGAAGGCGGCGTTGAAGGCGGTGGGGTTCCAGCTCGGCCCGCAGCAGGCGCTCGGCCGCCTCAGCCAGGTCGTAACCCAGTGCCTCGGCCATGGCGAGCGCCGCCAGGGCGTTCTCGGCCAGCGCCTTGCCCGGCCACGGCAGCCTGAGTCGCATGCCGCGGTAGACCAGGTCCTGGCCGTCCGCCGAGGCGCTCAGGCGGCGCGCGGGGACCAGGCCGGGCGCGCTCACGGTGGGCTCGTCGGCGTCGAGCACGGCGTAGGGGTGGACGTTGTCGCGCATGGCGGCGGGCAGTCGACGGAACGCCTGGAGGCTGGCGAGGCGCTCGCCGGGTGCCGCCATCAGCAGCGCCCCCTTCTCGAGCGCGACGGCGTCCACGCTGCCCAGTGCGAGCAGGTGACTGGGCGCGATGCTGGTGAGCACGGCGTGGTCGGGATGCGTCAGATCGATCAGGCGTGTCATCTCGCCGAGCTGGTCGACGCCGAGCTCGAGCGCGAGGGGTTGGCGCGTGCCGTGCTCGGCTTCGGCCAGCGCGGCGTCCACCAGGGTCGCGGCCAACGCGTACGGGGTGTTGAAGTTGCCCTCGCTGGCGCGGGCGTCGAGTGCCGCGGCCAGCAGGCACTTGGTGGTGGTCTTGCCCGCGGAGCCGGTGATGGCGACCACGGGTCCGCGGAGCTCGTGCCGGGCGCGCCGGCCCAGCGCCAGCAGCAGCTCGACCGGACTGCTCACCACCACGCCGCGGTCGTGCGGGACGTCGGAGACGACGAAGGCGGCGCCACGCGCGAGCGCCTCGTCGGCGTAGGCGATGCCGTGACCGTGCTCGCCCGGCAGCGCGAAGAACGCGTCGCCGGGGCGCACGCGGCCGGAATGGAACGCCACGCCGCGCGCCGAAGGCAGCGCGGCCTCGGGCGCGTCCACCGGCGTCAGCTCGCGCAGCGAGCGCACGTCAAGGGAGTTCACGGACCCCACGCCTCCATGCTTTCACTACTTTACACAACACACTCACTGCCCCCCTCGTGTGGCACCGGCTCAGTGTGTGCTGTCGGCCATCGCGACGCTCCCGGGCGCGAGCCCCCAGTGCGCAACGACCTCGCTGCCGATCGCTCGGAACAGCGGAGCCGCCACCCAGGTGCTCGTCTTGCTGCCGACCTGAGGCTTCTGCAGGGTGACGATGGTGACGACGCGCGGATGGTCGGCGGGGAAGACGCCGGCGAAGGTGATCGAGTACTGGCCCTTGGGATAGGTTCCCAGTCGACGGTTGTAGATGTCGGCCGTGCCGGTCTTGCCCGCCACGCTCACGCCGGGCACCTTCGAGTACTTGAGGGCGCTGGCGTTCACCACGTGGATGAGCATCTTGAAGACCGTGTCGGCGACCTGCGGGCTGAGCACGCGATGCGGAGGCGGCAGCTTCTCACCGACGACCAGCCGTGGCGGCACGTAGACGCCGCCGTAGGCCAGGATGCTGTAGGCGGCCGCCAGCTGAACGGCGGTGGTCGACACGTTCTGGCCGATGGTGTTGGATGCCTGGTCCTGCGGCACCCAGTTCTGCCAGGGGTTCAGGATGCCGGACGTGGAGTAGATGCTGTTGAGGTCGAGCGGCTGCCCGAAGCCGTAGCGCTGCAGCCAGTCATGGAGCTGCTGCGGCGTGAAGCGCCAGGTCAGGTGGATCATGCCCACGTTGCTGGAGTAGCGCAGGACGTCGGGTATCGACAGGGTCGGCGGATGCCACTCCACGTCGTGGAAGGTCTTGTCGCCGACGTGGACGCTCATGGGGGCCGGCACGGTGGCGTCGGGGTTGAGGCGGCCGGTCTGGATGAGCGCGGCGATCACGAACGGCTTCATCACCGAGCCAGGCTCGTACTCCTGTGCGAAGGGACGGTCGATCATGTCCTTGGGGCTGGCCTGTTGCCAGTGGTTGGGATCGAAGCTGGGATAGCTCGCCGCCGCCAGGATGCGGCCGGTGCCTATCTCGAGGATCACCGCCATGCCGTCGGCCGCCTGGTTCTTCTCGGCAGCGCGTTTGAGGTTGGTCTCGGCGGCGGCCTGCAGGGCGGGATCGATGGTGAGACGTACGTCGTGGCCGCTCTGCAGCTCGTGATCGAGGCTGTACTCGAGGCCCTCGAGGCCGTAGCGGCCGTCCGGCTGCATGGCTCCCGTGAAGCCGAGCAGGTTCGCCGCCAGGGTGCCTTCGGGGTAGCGCCGGTCGTTGGCGGGGCCGTACGCCAGGACGGTGCCGTCGGACGCCACGATGCGCCCGCGAACGGGCTGGTCGGCGGGCGGTGCCGGGAAGTCGGGCGCGCCCCGCTGCTGGCTGGCGAAGCCGATCAATGCGGCCAGCAGCGGGATGGTCAGGAGCACCGACATCAGCCCGCGGCGTCGGAAGCGCAGCTCCTTGGGGGCCTCGTCGCGGTTCAACGCCATACCGTGCGGATCTCCAGGCCGCCGGCGGGAGGCGGCGGAGCCTGCCGCGGGCCGGAGGCGACGATGCTGAGGTTGCTGGCTTCCGGCGCCGGCACCATGCCGTGGGCATCGGCCCAATGCGTGACCGCCAGCGGACCGTTCACGGTTGCGGCCTGCAGGCGCAGACCGGCGATCTGATCCATGAGCTTGGAGCGAACGTCCATGAGCCGGACCTGACGTCGGTAGAGGCCCTGGTTCACCATCCCTACGGCGCTCAGCAGCAG
Organism: uncultured bacterium; assembly: GCA_964407955.1. GTDB lineage: Bacteria > Deinococcota > Deinococci > Deinococcales > Trueperaceae > JASBRS01. Next base: position 4,992 of record CAYOXR010000102.1, read on the forward strand.
CAGGAGCGCTACGTACACGGGCACGGCGCGGCGCGCGAGGCGCTTCATTCGCCGTTCCCTTCGGAGGTGCGCTCGGCGGCACGGAGCTTGGCGGCGCGGGCGCGCGGGTTGGCCTCGACCTCGGTCGGGTCGGCGACGAGTGGTCTCTTGGTGAGCGCCTCGAGGCGCGGTGAGTCTATGAAGAAGCGCTTGACGATGCGGTCTTCGAGGGAGTGGTAGCTGATGACCACGATCCGGCCGCCGGGCGACAGCAGCCGCGCCGCCGCCTCGAGGCCCTCCTGAAGGGCGCCGAGCTCGTCGTTCACCTCGATGCGCAGGGCCTGGAACGTGCGACGCGCCGGGTGTTGGCCGCGCGGCCCGGCCGGATAGGCAGATGCCACCACCTCGGCCAGGCGGCCCGTCGTGAGGATGGGCCGCTCTGCGCGCGCGTCGACGATGCGGCGAGCGATCCGGCGGCTGTAGCGGTCTTCGCCGTATCGCCACAGGAGCGCCGCGAGCTCCTCGAAGCTGGCGCCGTTGACGATGTCGGCGGCGCTCTTCCGAGCCCCGCTTCCGGTCATGCGCATGTCCAACGGGCCGTCGTGCCGAAACGCG
>CAYOXR010000103.1:0-5434 GCA_964407955.1 uncultured bacterium
TCGCGCCGGTCAGCGTCGCGAGCGTCTCGGCCGCGCCCACGGGAGGCGGGTCCGCAAGGAACGATTCAACGCTCATTGGTTCAAGCATAGTTGAAATATAGTCCCGAGCGTGGGGCTCGTCAAGTGCCGGGTGTCCGTGCCTGCGGCGCCCGTCGCGACGTGAAGCTGCGATGCCGCCATCGCCGACGCGAGCGTCGCCCGGGCCCGGCGGCCGCGCGTGACGGGGAAACGGGCTTCTGGCGGGCTTCAGGTTTGCGCCGGGCTTCGCAGCCGGCCGAGCTCGAGTCCGTTCCCTCGTGCCGGGAGCGGGCGGCTTATAGCGCCGGTCGGGAGCGGCGACACGCGTTCAGGAGGACGACGTTGTAGAGTTGAGCGCTCGCGTCGACGACCGGCTCGGCCACCTGCGAAAGGTGGCCGGCTCGGCGACTCGGCCCGTGATCGATCGGGTGGCGCCTCCTGAGAATCGCTGCCCCTGAGGAGGCTAGTGATGCGTGACGGCTTGCAGAGGTGCGGACGGTCGGTCGGGACGGTGCCTTCGGCGGCGCGTGGCGGCGTTCCGGCGCTCGCGCTGAGGCGGGCTGCCGGGTGCCGGCGAGCGTACGCGCCCGTTCGCGCCATGCTGGTTGTTGCGTTCGCCGTGGCCGGCCTGTCGCTCTCGAGTCCGTACGCGGCTGCAGCAAAGGGGCCTGCCGTGTTGCCCCTCGGCTCCTCGGCGCCTGCGGGCACCTTCACCACCCCAGGCGGCGGCACCTCGACGCTGGACGCCTTCCACGGCCAGGCAACGCTGGTCTGGTTCGTGACCACATGGTGCCAGCGCTGTCAGACGGGCACGCAGACGCTTGCCGCCAACATCAACGCCTTGGCCTCGTACGGCGTGCACGTGGTGGAGCTCGAGGTCGCGAACAACCTCGGCCGGCAAGGACCCTCGCTCACGGCGTTCGGCCGGCAGTTCGCGGGCAAGGCGTTCGGCAGCCCGAACTGGACGTGGGGCGAGGCATCGAAATGGATGACCACGACCTTCGACCCCGGCGGCTACGACAACCTCTACTACCTGATCGCCGGTGACGGCCACCTCACCTATGTCAACGCCTCGCCGGACGCCACCATGCAGGCTCTGCTCACCGCCGCGGTCGACCTGAGCCGCGGCATCACGTCGCCCATCGGGCCGGAGGGCGTGCCGGAGCCCGCCGGGCCCGCCGTCGCGAGCCTGGCGCAGGCGGCGTCGGGCAAGACGGTCGACGGCATCGCGTGCAGCACGAGCGAGCAGCTGCTGTTCCATGTGCACACGCACCTGACGATCTTCGTGGCCGGCAAGGAGGAAGCCGTCCCGGCCGGGATCGGCATCGCGCCTCCCCGCTCTGCACAGACCTCGCCCTACGGGGCGTTCGTGGACGGCGGGAGCTGCTTCTACTGGTTGCACACCCATGCCGCGGACGGCATCATCCACATCGAGTCTCCCGTGAAACGCCAGTACACCCTCGGGGAGTTCTTCGACATCTGGGGCCAGCCTCTCGGTCCCGACCAGGTCGGGCCCACCAAGGGGAAGGTCAGCGCTTTCGTGAACGGGCAAGCGTACTCGGGGAACCCGCGCGCCATCGCGCTCGGCTCCGACGTGCAGATCCAGCTCGAGGTCGGAACGCCGGTGGTGAAGCCGCGCCTGATCCAGTTCCCGTCGGGTCTCTGAGCGAGGCCTGCCCATCCAGTGCGCGTACCGGCGCGCGCCGCCCGCTTCGAAGGCAGCGTTGACGACAGCCTCCGCCACGGCCATACTCCGGACGTGAATGCGACGACTCGTGTCGGCGGGCGCGGCTCCGCTGGCGAGCGCCTCGCCCTGCGTCAGGTCCTGGCGTTCCGGTTGCATCGGCAGCAGCTGGCGTCGCGCGCGCCTGCGGGGACGGCCGTCGACGTGCTGGCGGCGATGGCCGGCGCACAGGCACAGCTCGAGTCGGCGGCAGCGGTGTCGTTGTGGGCACGGATCGAAGCGCTGGAACGAACCGCCGTCGCGGCGAGGCTGTGGACCGATCGCGCCGTAGCGAAGGCAGCCTGCATGCGCAGGACGTTGCACCTCGTGCCCGCCCGCGCGCTCGCCGAGTTCGTTCGCGGGACCGCCGGGCGGGCGCACAAGGAGGTCCGCTGGATGCGCAACAAGGGCGTGTCCGAGCGCGACCTCGGCCGTGCGGTGGATGCCGCGCTGGACGCCATGCAGCGCCCCCTCACCAGGCCGGAGCTCGCCGAAAGCGTCGGCGCCGCGCTCGGACTGGCGCCCGGATGGCAAGCGGGGGGCGGCTGGGGGAGCACGCGCGACGTCCCAAGCGTGAGGATCGGGCCGGTGGACACACCCGCGCACTACCTGCTGCACCTCGTGTCGGCATCGGGCGTGGTTTGCTACGGACCACCCAGGGGCAACCAGCCGACGTTCGTGCGCGCCGATACCTGGCTCGCGGGCTGGCGGGACATGGCGCCGGCCGAGGCGGAGGACGCGCTGTTGCGGCGCTACCTGCGTGCGTTTGGCCCGGCGACGGCCGCGGACTTCGCCGCCTGGGCGGGGCTGCGCGTCACCGACGCACGTGCCGTCTGGGCTCGTGCCGAGGCCGAGTTGCTGGCGGTCGAGTTGGACGGCCGGGCGGCGTGGATCCTGGCCGCCGACCTAGGCGCGCTGCGCGGCGCCGAAGTGGAGCGGCCACACGTTCGTCTGCTGCCGTACTTCGACGCCTACCTGCTCGGTCACGCCGAGCGCAGCGCCTTCGTACCGGAAGGGCGCGCGGCCGATGTCTACCGCAAGCAGGGGTGGGTCGCGCCTGTCTTGCTCGTGGACGGCCGGGCCCAGGGCACATGGCTGCAGAAGCGCAAGGCAGGAAGGCTCGAGCTGCACGTGACGCCGTTCGGCCCCTTATCACGTGCGATCGTTCGCGGTGTCGAGCGCGAGGCAGAAGCATTGGCCCGCTTCTTCGGGTCAGGCGCGGCGGACGTGCGGATCGACGCGTGAGCGCCGCCCCGTGCACGTGACGCCGTCCCCGGCCGCGTTGGCCGCGGGCGGCGCCGGCCTCGCGCCGCGCCCCACGTCCCGTGTAGGCCGGTCGCGGCTAGCGGTGCGACCAGTCGTCCGGGTCGTCGGTCGCGCTGGGTGCCAGGCCGAGCGTGTCACCGGCAGTGGTGACGCCGAGGCCCAGCACGGTGCGGTTGGCGTAGGCGAAGTAGGCGACGACCTGGTTGGCCTCGAGGATCTGGCCGTCGTCCATGCCCTCGGCACGCATGGCGTCCACCAGTGCCTCGTCGACGCTCGCCGGCCGCCGCGTGAGGGCTTCGGCGTAGCGCAGCAGCGCCAGCTCGCGTCCGCCGAAGACGTCTTCGGGCCGACCCTCCTGGAGCGCCGCGAGGATGGCGTCGGCGCGAGGGTCGTCGTTCAGCAGGCGGCGCAGGCCGGCGAGGTGGTGGTCGACGCAGTAGTCGCAGCCGTTGAGCAGGCTGACGTACACGCCGGCGGTCTCCAGCAGCCAGCGCGGCAGCGTGTTGCGGGCGTGGTGCAGGGTGCTCTTGTAGAGCGCCAGATGGCCCTCCATGGTGTGCGGACGTAAGCCGTGGACCCGCATGATGTTGTCGATGGCGCCCGCGGGGCTTCGGATGCGTTCGTAGAGCTCACGCAGCCGGCCCGAGGCCTCGCTCTCGGGGATCAGCCGGATCCAGGCGGGGAGGCGGTCCATTGGGGAGTCTATCGCGCGCGTGCCAGTTCGAGGTGGGGCCGCACGGCTGAGCGGTGCGGCAGGGCGTGCGCCGCGGCCACGGCCGCCCCATGCAACGCGTCAGCCCATCCGTCTATGATGGGCCGACTTGTCGACTCTGGAATCGGTTCGAACGTCCGTGTCTTCCGTCCCCGACAGCCGCCGGCGTGGTCGTGAGGGGACGCCGTTTGCGCGGTACATCGCGAGCTGGCGGCTGGCCGCCGCGGCGCTCGCCCTGGCGTTGACGGCGTGGGCCGTCGCGGCGGCGCCGCAGAGCGTGCAGCTGCCGGCAACCGGCGGCTCCCCGGCGGGCCGCTACCTGGTCGACCTGCCGCACGGCGGGGGCCGCGGCGCGCCGCTGTTGTTGGCGTTGCACGGAGCCGCGTCCTCGCCGGAGGCGATGCGGGCCATGACCGGCCTCAACGCGGCGGCCAACGCCGCGGGTGTGGCGGTGGTCTACCCCGCGAGCGCCGGGGTGGTGTGGAACGACGGGCGCAGCGCAGTCCACGGCTTCGCGCCTCTTGCCGAGCGTGACGACGTGGCCTTCCTGCGAGCCGTGGTGCGCGACGCGGTTGAGCGTTTCGGCGTCGACGGCTCGGCGGTGAGCGTGGTGGGCCTGGGCTCGGGCGGCTCCATGGCGCTTCAGCTCGGCTGCCAGGCGCCCGGCCTCGCGCGCGCCCTGGTCGTCGTGAACGCCTCGCTCCGCGACGATCAGCAGAAGGCGTGCGCGACGAAGGGCCTGCCGTCGTTGCTGGTCATCCACGGTGACGGCGACCCGCGCCAGCCCTGGGACGGCATCGACCTCGGCTCGGAGGGCGTCGATGCGCGCGTCCTCGGAGTGGAGGCCACCATCGCGGACTGGGCCGGACGGCTCGGTTGCCAGGGCGCACCCACCCGGCAGGGCTCGCTCACGCTCGCACAGCCCTGCCCCGAGTCACGCTTCGCCGCCGCCGTGCGGGTGGCGGGCGAAGGCGGCGCCTGGCCGCGGCCGTCGCGACCGGTGACGGTCGCCGGCAAGAGCGAGGCGGCGCTCGACGCCAGCAACCTCGACGCTTCGGCGATCGCGGCGGCCGTGGCGGCGGGCAAGCGCTGGCAGGCGCTGGTGCCGGCAACGGCGCGGCTGACGGGCCCCGCTCCGGGCCGCAGCTTCGACGTCTACGCGCCGCCGAGCTACGATCCTTCGAAGCCCGCCCCGCTGGTGCTGATGCTGCACGGCCGCGGCGACAGCGGCTACGGCATGGCCGCCCTCTCGAAGATGAACGCGGTAGCGGACCGCAACGGCTTCCTGGTGGCCTACCCGGAGTCGCTCGGTGATTCCTGGAACTACTACCTGGGCGTGCCGGGCGTGGTGCCGCGCAGCCAGGTGGACGACCTGGCGTTCTTCCGGCGTCTGGTCGAGAGGCTGGCCCTCGACTTCAACGTCGATCGCAAGCGCCTGTACATCGCCGGCTTCTCGAACGGCGGCTTCATGACCGAGAGGGCGGCCTGCGGTGTCTCGGACGAGTTCGCAGCGTTCGCGGTGGTGAGCGCGGAGATGCTCCCGGAGATGGTCTTCAACTGCGACCTGGTTCCCACCGCCCCCATCGTCTACATCATGGGGACCGACGACAACAACGTGCCCTGGAGCGGCATCGTGGTGCAGAACCAGGGCCGCCGGCGCTACGCCACGCTGCCGGCGACGGTGACCATCGCGTTCTGGACCCTGCGCAACGCCT
>CAYOXR010000104.1:0-2460 GCA_964407955.1 uncultured bacterium
CGCGGCCGTCGAGGATCTCGGGAAAGCCGGTCACATCGGCGACCGCCACGGCGTCGACGCCCGCGTCTCGCAGCACCGCCAGGGTCCCGCCGGTGGATACGATCTCGAAGCCGAGCGCCACCAGGCCACGGGCGAAGTCCGGCAGGCCACGCTTGTCCGAAACGCTTAGCAGGGCTCTGGGCATACCTCAACCACCTCGCATCGACAGCACGAATCGCAGAAGAACGCGCGGCGGGCGCCGCTTGGTGGCGCCCGCCGCGAATGCGTCAGTTGGTGGGCTTGCTCGGCGCGGGCGTCGAGGAGGTGCCCGCGGCGCCGCCGCTCTTGTTGCCCGTCGAGCCGTTGGTACCCGGCGCTCCGCCCGTCGACGTGCCGCCGGTCGAGGTCGTGCCCGTCGTCCCGTTGCCGCCACCCGCCGCCGGCGTCGACGGCTGCGACTGCTGCTGCAGCTTGGACAGGTTGTTCTCGATGGTCACCTGCTTCTTCGCCTTGTTGAGCCAGTCGTTGCGGAGCAGCTGCTGCTGGTTGGAGAGCACCGCTTGCTCGACCTGGTCCTTCACCTCGGCGAAGGTGCGCGTGCGTTGCGGCGTGCGCACCGCGACCATGACCACGTAGCTGGTCTCGGTCTGCTGCTTGGAGGCGTTGCCGGCCTCACCTCCCGCGTTGCTGCTCGACGTGCTCGTGCTCGACGTGCTCGTGCTCGAGGTCGACGAGCTCGTGGTCGATGAGGCGCTCTTGGACGCGCCGTTCGCGGCGTTGCCGGCGGTCGACGTGGAGGTCGAGGTCGTGCTCGAGGCCGTCCCACTGGAGGTCGACGTCCCGCCGCCGTTGTTGTTGACCGTCTTGGTCAACACCAGCACGTCCGTCACGCCCCGCTTGCTGTTCGGGAGAGGCGTGAAGGCGTCGGTCTTGAACAGTGCCGTGTCGAGCTCGGTCACCAGGTCACCCGGTTGCACCGTGCCGAGATCCTTCACGGTGCCGTTGTCGGCCTTGGCCGCGGCCGTCAGGTCCTTGCCGGCGATCAGCGCCGAGCGGAAGGCCTCGGCTGCGGACTTCTTGGTGAAGTCGACGCGCGTGGCGTCCGCCTCGGCAGGGATGGTGAAGGAGGACTTGTTGCTGTCGTAGTACTTCTTCATCGCGTCCGCGGTCGCCTTGGCGTCGCGCGACACGTAGTTAAGCGCCGCCTGGGCCACCATCTGCCTGGTGCCGACCAGGGGCAGCCCCAGCTTCTGTGCGCCCTCGTAGGCGACGTAGGTGTCGATCATCTGGCCCAGCACCGCGGGCTTGAAGAACTGCGTCACAAGCGTCGCGCTCTGCGGCGACAGCGCCTGCTGGATCTGCGGGTTGCTGTACGTCGCCTGGTCGAGGTCGGCCGCCGTGATGGTGCTGCTACCCACCTTGGCCACGACGGGGTTGTTGTAGGTGAGCTCACTGCCCTTCGGCACGACGATCTGGGCATCCTTCATGAGCTTGTCCACCGCCTGCTGGACCACGCCCGACTTCTTGGCCTTGAGCGCGTCGGACTGGACCTGGTCCTTCACCTTGTCGAACGGTTGCAGCTGCGCGGGCAGGTACTGCTCGACCTTGACGATGTAGTACTGGCCGGCCGCCGACACGACGTCCGTGATGCCGGGACCCTTGAGGCCGAAGGCGGCATCCGCCACGGCCGTCGGCAACGCCGGCTTGCCTACCGGCTGCGGCGTGGTCTGCCCCTTGGCCGCGCCCAGCGCGCCGTCCCGATCTGCCAGGTCCTTGCTGTACTTCTTGGCCAGCGCACCGAAGTCCGCGCCGCCCACCACCTGCTTCTGCAACTCCACGGCCAGCTTGGGATCCGCCACCACGATCTCGCGCGCCTTAATCTGCGGATCCGACTGGTAGCTGCTGTGGTGGGTCTCGTACCACGCCTTGATCTCGGCATCGCTCACCGTGACGTCCTTGGAGAGCTGAGCCTGCCACTGCTGCTCCCGCAGCGACTGACCCACGTACTCACGGAAGGTGTGGTCGGTGAAACCGGCGGTGCCGATCAGGTTGAGGTACGCCTGGTCGTTCTTGCGGCCCGCCACCCCGCGTGATGCGCGGAAGCTGTCGACGGCCTTGGCGACGGCGCCCCCGGAAACGTGGACCTTGGCCGAGGCCTGTGTGAGCACCGCGCTCTGGATCAGGTTGTGCACCATCAACAGCTTCAGGTCGGCGCCGACCTCGCCGGTCGAGACGGCGTTGTAGAGCGGGTTCTGCTGCGCTCGCGCGACGGCATCCTGGTAGATGGGCTGGCCGTTCACCTCCAGCTCCACCGCCCCGTGCCCGTTGCTGCGCCCGCCCCCGCCGAGACGACCCAGGGTAGGCGTGAAGGTGATGATCATCCCGAGGAGCAACCCGATCGAGATGACCCACAGGATGATGGTGTTGGTGCGACGGTTGAACTTCATTGCCTTGACTTCCTCCCAGAGCCTCTGTTAGCTT
>CAYOXR010000105.1:0-2743 GCA_964407955.1 uncultured bacterium
CCGGCAGCGCCAGCAGCCCGGCTCCCAGCGCGATCGTGATCGCGAATGAGAGAGCGATCAACTGTGCGGGGGTCGAGCGCCGTCTACGGAAGCGGGGTAGCGGCCATTGCGTCTCGTCGGGATCGTCCATCAACGAGGTCCAATCGGCAGAGCAAGCGCATTGTACGTACGCCCGGGGGCACTGTCAAAGTTCGTGACAGGGCCTCAGCGGCCTGCCGACCGCCGCCGTCGCTCCGATGCGAGCCAGTAGTCGCCACCTCCGCCCTCGCGTTGCATGAAGCCGTGGCCGACGAGGTCGCGTCTCAGTCGCGCGGTATCTTCGTGCAGGCGGCTCAAGGTGGCGTTGACCTCACGCTCGCTGTAGCGCCGGCCGGCGTCGAACAACCTGGCCGCATGTTGCACCAACACCAGGTACTTCTTCTGTTGAGCGGGGAAGGCGACGAAGCGGCCCTCCTCATCCGTGAAAGCCTCCAGGACCTTGCGTTCGTATGCGTCCAGATCGGCGTCGTCGGCCAGGCGTGAGAGCGGTGCCCTGCCCAGTAGCTGCTCGGCCGTCTTGTGCAGGACGTCGGCGCGGAGCGAGTACAGCCGGTAGTAGCCTTCGGGCCTGGCCGTCACCAGGGAGGCGTCCGCGAGTCGCCGCAGGTGGTGCGACACGGTGCCGCCGCTCAGGTGCAGGACCGCGGCCAGCTGCTCCACCGTGCGGGCCTTTTCGGCGAGCAGGCCCACGATCCGCAGCCGGTTCGCGTCGGCCAGGGCCTTGAAGAACGCCAGCAGCGTTGCCGTGTCGACAGCGACCGAATCGCTTGCACGACGACCGGTTGGTGCCTCAGTTGAAGTCGCCATAGGCCATCCATTTTGACATACGCCGATTCATTTTGACAGTGATCGTGGTGCAGTCGGCCACGACCACATGGACGCGCGCCGCTGGTGCACCACGCCGCCAGCACTCGACGCTGGCGCTACTGCCGGCCGCGACGGTTGCTCAACGCCGACGACCCTCGGTGAAGGTGTCAATGTGGGGCATCCCCGATCGCCGGTAGTCGGCGATCACGGCCTGGTTGTCGATCGGCACGCGACGCCAGCAGAGGTCGAGCTGGGCGCCGTCCCAACGTGCGAGCGCGTACTCTGCCCACGGCGGTGTCCTGGTGATGCGGCCGGCATCCAGGCGCTCAAAGGGGATGCCCACGCTGCCCGGGTTGATGAGCAACCGGTTCCGGTGCCGCCTGAGCATGGGTTGGTGCGAATGCCCCCCGGCGAGCAGAGGGGCAGTGGTGCCGTGTAGGGCGACGTCGACGTCTTCGGACGGGGTGGTGGCGACGATCAGTTCGTTGAACGAGCGGGGCGAGCCGTGGAAGCAGAGCATGGCCCCGGCCTCGCCGAGGTCCACCGCGAGCGTCTTGGGGAGGCTTCTGAGGTAGGCGCGGTCGTCCTTGTCGAGCTTCTCCGCACACCAGCGGTCGAGCTCGCGAACCTTCTGCAGGAAGTGGTCGCTTTCCTCGGCCGGACCCGGCTCGCGAGGATCGAGCAACCAGGCGTCGGCGTTGCCGAGCAAGACCGGCCAGCGCAGCGTGCGCAACGTCTGCAGCACTTCGTGCGGCCGCGGGCCTGTGGCTGCGGCGTCACCCAGACACACCACGGCGTCCGGCTCGACGTGCCCGAGGTCCTCGACGACCGCCTCGAGGGCCAACAGGTTCCCGTGGATGTCGGAGACAAGCGCGAGCGAGCCCGAGACGCCGAGGTCCATGCAACCATCATCGCATGCACATCAAGCTGTCGTCGGGTACGCGGTTCAGCGAGCCGCCTGGGGCCGGGCGCCGGCTTGGCCCGCCACTCTCAGGGTCCGGCCACGGAAGCGGTGTTGGCAGTGTCCTGCGGGCTGGTGGCGGCGGGGGAGGTGGCCGACAGCTCGCCGTGAGCGTCCTGGGCCGCGGGTGCCGCGGCCGTGGCCGGCGGCACGAAGTGGAACACCGCGAAGATGAGTCCGTTGGCCCGTTTGCGTGTGACCGTAAGGGTGCCGCCGTCCACGGCGTAGACGACCTGCAGGGCGCCGTGGGCGCCAGACCAGTCGTGAACGACCGCCAGCGTCTTGCGCTCCAGGTACTCATACAAGCGGCCGTGCACGGCCTCACGGAAGAAGCCGTACATGGATCCCGGTACCTGGGCGCAGAGCACCTGGCCAGGATCGGCATCGACATGGCCTGGAAGGCGAGTGCAAGGCACCACCCAAGCGCCGAGCGTGTGCAGCGCTTGCACCACCATCACGCCGTGGGGCGTGTCGTACGGAATAGGGGTGGCGGCCCGGGCCACGCCGAACGCTGCAAGCGCCGCCAGGATGATCAGTCCGCTTCGCGCCATGACGGCACAGCCTATCCCGCCACCGATGGTTGCGTCGAGAAGGATGCGGCAAAACGGCGCTCCCGTCGAGGGAACGCTCGGCCCGCCGGCCTTCAGTCTCCGGACGTGGACGAAGGGGAGGCGGGGGAACGCATCCCCGAGGCAGCGGCCGCGACCCTCCCGCGCATGCCGAAGGACAGCGCGGCGAGCACGGCTGTGACCAGGCCGATGACCAGAAGCGCGGTCCGATAGCCATGGGCGCCGCCTCCCTGAGAGGCGGCCACGGCACCGACCAGGGCGCCGCCCAGCAGCTGACCGCTGCCGCTGAACACCTTGAGGACCCCCTGCGCTGCGCCTCGCTCGCCGGACCCGGCTTCCTCCAACATGACGTATCGCAGCGGGGCAC
>CAYOXR010000106.1:0-3953 GCA_964407955.1 uncultured bacterium
TACGTCGATCCCAGCATCAAGGTGCTCTACGCTGCCGTTGGCAGCTGGAACGACCCCAACAAGGCCCATGACCTCGCCCTGAACATGTTCGACCGGAACGCCTCGATCATCATGCCGATCACCGGGGGTGGGGACACCGGCGTCTACCGCGCGGCCACGGAGCGCAAGCGTTATGCGCTCGGCGTCAACACCGACCAGAACTCCCTGCAACCCGGCGTGATCCTGGGAAGTGTGCTGAAGCGGATCGACGTCTCCATCTACGATGTGGTGAAGGCCGCCGTGGCGGGCAACCTGGCGTATGGCACGGTCCACACCGCGGGCATCGAAGACGGAGCGATCTCGATCGCGGACGACGCCCTGTATCAGCAGTACGTACCTGCAGCCATCCGCGACAAGCTTAACCAGATCGCCAAGGACATCGCCTCCGGCAAACTCGACATGGCGGCGCGCATTCACGCCGAGCTCGGGCACTAGGCAGGTACGGTCTGTGGAGGCGACGCCACGCGCAGTGCGGCCTCGCCTCCGCCGCACCTTCACCATGATTCAGGTACGGTGCATGCCTGGGACGGTTTCCGGCCGAACCGACCGCCGGTCCCTGGAATGTGACCGCCTTCGGACGGCGGGCTCCCTTGCACACCCTTTCGCGGAGCCGAGGAACGAAAGGTGAGCATGTACCTCGAATGCAGGGGCATCAGCAAGACCTACGGCGGGACCGTTCGGGCCCTTCAGGATGTAGAGCTGACCGTCACGAGAGGCCACGTTCACGCCATCATCGGCGAGAACGGCGCGGGCAAGAGCACACTGGCCAAGATCCTTGGCGGGTTGGTGCAACGCGATGGCGGGAGCATCTCCTTCAAGGATCAGGACTACCGACCCCTGTCCCCCCGCGATGCCGACGCCCTCGGCATCGGCATGGTCCACCAGCACTTCACGCTGTTCCCGTCGTTGACGGTGGCCGAGAACGTGATCCTGGGGCGCGAGCCGACGGCTGGCGGCCGGCTGGACATGGCGCGCGCGGTGCGAGAGGTATCGGACCTCGCCTCGGAGTACGGCATGCCCGTCGACCCGAGGCGACGCGTCCGGGAACTGTCGGTAGGCGAGCGGCAGCGTGTGGAGATCCTCAAGGCGCTCTACCGTGATGTGGAGCTCCTCATCCTCGACGAACCCACCGCCGTGCTCACGCCGCAGGAGGTGGAGGGGCTGTTCAGGGGAGTACAGAAGCTCATTGCCGAGCGCTATACCGTGATCCTCATTGGGCACAAGCTCGAGGAGGTCCTGGCGGTGGCGGACGAGATCACCGTACTGCGCAGGGGGCGTGTGGTCGGTACGCACCGCAAGCAGGACGCCACCAAGGAACAGCTCGTCAAGATGATGGTGGGCACCGACCTCGCCATCGACAGACAGCGCGCCTACGGGATGCCAGGCGACGACGTGCTGGAGATCGTCCGGCTCAGCGTGACAGGTGATCGCGGGCGGCCGCTGCTGGAGGACATCTCTCTGTCGGTTCGTGACCGCGAGATCGTCGGTGTGGCCGGAGTCGAGGGGAACGGTCAGGTTGAGCTCGAGCGTGTCTTGTGCGGCCTAGTCGTTCCCACGAGCGGGCGCGTCACCCTGGGCGGCGTCGACGTCACTCGCGTCGGCCCACGGCGGCGGCGCGACCTCGGCCTGAGCTACGTACCGGCGGACCGCATGCAATGGGGCTGCGCCCCTGCTGCGAGCGTGCTCGACAACGCCATATCGCACACCTACCGGCACCACGGCGGCCTCGGCATGCTGGGGCGTGCCGCCCTGCGAAGGGGCGTGGAACGGATGTTCGGACGCTTCGACGTGAGGGCACCGAATCTGCTAGCACCGATCTCTGCGCTTTCGGGCGGCAACATCCAGAAGCTCATCCTGGGTCGCGAGCTGGACATCGGGGAAGGCGAGCCGCCGCAAGCGATCCTCGTGTTCAATCCGACGCGGGGCATCGACATCCGCGGCGTCGAGTACATCCACGATCTGCTGGTGAGCTACCGCGACAGCGGTTGCGCGATTCTGCTCGTGTCGACCGATCTCGACGAGATCATCGCTCTCAGCGACCGCATCGCGGTGCTGTTCGCGGGCCGCGTCGTCGCAGTCCTGCCTGGCCGGGGACAATCGACCAAGGAGCAGCTCGGCAGCTTCATGCTGCAGGGCAATGCCGAAAACGTGGGCGCATCGTGAGCGGCCGCCAACTCGACCGGCTGGCCGACGCGCTCAGCCTCTTGTTCACCGTCTTGGTCTCGTTGGGAGCCGGCGTGCTCATCATCTACTTGACGAGCAAAGACCCGGCCGGCGCGCTGAAGGCTTTCTTCATCGGGCCCTTCTCAAACCGGCTCTTCTTCGGCAACATGCTCCAGGCCGCCTCGCCCCTACTCTTCACCGGCGTCGGGATCGCCATCGCATTCCGTGCGGGCGCGTTCAACCTCGGCGGGGAGGGCCAGGTGTACGCCGGCGGCTTGGTGGGAACAGCCGTCCTGCTGTACGCACCATGGCACACCGCCTGGATTATCCCGGTCGCTGCCGTCGCGGCGATCGTGGCCGGCGCCGCCTTCGCCGGACTCTCGGGCTGGCTGCGCACGCGCTTCGGCGCCACCGAAGTGATCACCTCGTTCCTGATCGGCTCCACGCTCATCTATCTGTTCGAGTTCTTCCTGCGCAGGTACCTCGTCGACCCCACCGCGGGTTTCCCTGCAACAGCGCCGCTCGCACCGGCATTCCGGTTCAGCCGCGTGCTGATGCCATCGAACCTCAACCTCAGCTTCTTCATCGGGCTGGCAATGGTGGTACTGGTCCACGTGGTCATGTTCAGGACCGGGTTCGGGTACCAGTTGCGGATGGCCGGACTCAATCCGCGCTTCGCGCGCTCGAGCGGCATGCCGGTTGGCAGGCTGTTCGTGATCGCGATGGCCCTCAGCGGTGCCTTCGCCGCTCTGGCGGGCATCTTCGCGGTGACAGGCGTCCAGGGCCGCCTCGTGACCGGGTTCTCCGCCAACTACGGCTGGAACGGCATCACGGTCGCGCTGATCGCCCGGCTGTACCCACTCGGCGTTATCCCGGCTGCACTGCTCTACGGCTATCTTCATGCCGGGGCGAACACGGCTGCGTTGCTGTCCGACGTGTCCCCTCGCATCGCCGCCATCATCCAGTCATTGATCTTCTATCTGATCACCGCCCAAGCCATCTTCGCCTGGATCCGGCGCGGTCTGGCGCGTCGCTCCGACACCAGCGAGGGCCCCGCGGCCGTCCTGCCGGGCGACAGGGAGCCACTCGAGTGAGGCGCGTGTCGGCGGCCCCGGCGGAAGGGACGGCGCGCTCGTGACAGGGTTGACGCAGGTCCTCAACCTCCAGCTCTTGTTCGACTTGCTGCGGATGACCACGCCGATCCTGCTCCTGGCGCTCGGAGCGATGATCACGGACCGCGGCGGCGTTCTCAACATCGCGTTGGAGGGGCTGGTGCTGTTCGGCGCATTCACCGCCGTGCTGGGGACCGGCGTAACCGGAAACCTGCTCGTCGGGGTACTGTGCGGGATTCTCGGCGGCCTTCTGCTGTCATTGGCGTTCGGCTGGTTCTCTCTGTACCTGCGCGGCAACATCTTCATCGTGGGGCTTGCGACGAACGCCTTCGCCTCGGCGGTGACGACGTACGCCGCCTGGCTCGTGTCGGGGCGGGAGGGGTCGCTGCGGTTCCAGGGGAGCCCTACGTTGGGCGCGGTGAACATCCCGCTGCTGCGCGACGTGCCGTTCCTGTCCTTCCTGAACGGCCACACCGTGATCGACTATGTGGCGTGGGCCCTGGTGGTCGCGGTCTCGATCATCGTGTTCCGGACCCGGTTCGGACTGCGTCTCCGGGCCGTGGGCGAGGACCCGGAGGCGGCGCGCGCGGCCGGGATCGAGGTGCGCCGCATTCAGTTCGTGGCGGTGGCCGCCAGTGG
>CAYOXR010000107.1:0-3150 GCA_964407955.1 uncultured bacterium
TCATGCCGTTCTGCCCCTCCCACCGCTTGGCTGCGGCCGCTTGGCTGCGACCGCTTGGGCGCGACCGCTTGGGCGCGACCGCAGCCTCGACGAGCCGCCACACGGCGCCTGCCGTCGGCACGCCCGCGGACCGCCGCTCCCCGGCACGCGTGGCCTCCTGGGAGAACCGGTTGCATCAAGGCTAGGCCGGGCTTCTCGGCCCGTCAAGTGGTGGGGGGCACGGCGGCGGACACCGGAAGCGCGGCGGCCGGGTGGCAGGGGCGCTCGGGCGGACAAGCGCCGGAGGACTTGGGGGGTGCTGCAGGCGAACCACGCCGACACCCCGCGCTCGGGCGGGCAAGCGCCGGAGGACTTGGGGGGTTCCAACCGACTAGTGATGCTTGTCAAGCAGCGTTTTCGGAGGGCGTAGTGGGTCCGCGATTGCCGCGGCTCCGGGCACGACCCGGGGCGGCGCACCACCCGGGGCGGGGCACGGCGCGCGGTCGGGGCACGCCCTGACTCGGCCTACGCCCCGGCTCGGGGAGCGGCCCGCCACGGGGCGCGACGTCCGTTCCCCGCAGGGGCGTCACAGGCGCTCGCCGATCCTCGGCGCGAGGTCGGCGGTCGAGGGTCCGCCGGACTCGCCGCGTGGCGATCGGGAGGCGCGCGGGAGGCGATCGCGTGGCGCCCGCTCGGCGACAGCCCGACGCCGGACGGCAGCGACCCATTGAACCCAAGACACTTGACATCCGACACAAGGGCGTGCGGGACCCCATCCGGGATGCCGCGCCGGAGCGACCTCGGAGCAGCGGTTGCCGTCGGGGCCCGCGCTGGTCGCAACACGCATGCGAACCATGAAGCGGCCGCGGCCTCGCGATCCGGGGCGCCGCGCCCCCGCCGGTCCCTCCCGCGAAGCCGTCAGCGCCAGGGGAAGCCGATGCGGCGCCAGCCGGTGCGCATCTCGCGCAGCAGGTCTCGCGTCCGCCACGACTCCACCTCGCGGACGGGCCGCAGCAGCCGCCAGGCCTGGCTGCGCCCCACGCCGGACACCAGGAACAGCCAGTGGTAGCCGGTCCAGGTGAGGTCGAAGACGTGGAGCTGAATTTGCTGGAATAGCGTCAGCAAGGGCCCCGAGATCACACCGCCGAGGAAGCCGGCCACGCCGGAGACCAGCGAGTACATGGCGATGAACGCCACCCGGTCGCGCTGCGGCGCCGAGGCCAGCGCCAGGTTGAACAGCGCCGGCGTGATCGCCCCCCAGGCCACGGCGTCGCACGCGCCGGCCAGCCAGATCCAGTAGACGTGCCCGGTGAAGCCCGCCAGGATCCAGGTGGCGGGCAGCAGCGTGCCCGCGAAGAAGGTGCCGATCGCGAGCACGGCCTTGTTCCCCACCCTGTCCGCCACCCGGCCCCACAGGTTGGTGGTGACCAACGCGCTCACCGCCGCGATGGCGCTCCACACCGCGACCTGCGTGAAGCTCAGCTTGAGCTGCTCGAGGAAGTAGGGGATGACGAAGGGCGCGCACAGCAGCACCACGAACTGCCAGTAGACCGCGAAGGTGAGGAAGCGCCTGAAGTTGGCGTCCTGCAGCGGGCCGAGCAGCACCTCGCGCAGGGCGGCGCGGCGGCGCGGCGTGGGAGGGTCGTACTGGAGGAAGTACAGCCCCACGCCGAGCCCGGCGCTCGCGACCGCCACCGCGATCACCACCTGGAAGCCGACGGGCGCAGCCACGCGGTCCAGGAACCAGCCCGCCGCCAGGTTGGCGAGCATGCCGACCATGCCGACCACGCCGGCGCGATAGCCGAAGTAGCGCCCACGCCGCTTCTCGGGCACCACGTCGCCCATCCAGGCGCTCCACAGCGTGCCGTTGGCGGCCTGGAAGGCCGAGGACACCAGCACCAGCAGCACCATCAGCCCCGGCAGCAACGCCGCCGGCAAACGCATCGCCGGCAGCACCGCCGCCAGCACCCAGATGCCGCGCCCGAGCACCGCCACCACGGCGGTCAGCAGCTTCCTCCGGCCGAGCACGGCCGCCGCCAGGGCGGCCAGCGGGCTGGCCGCCTGCGCCAACAGCGGCACGCTCGCCACCAGGGCGATCTCCGTGGGTGACGCGCCGAGGTGCAGCATGTAGCCCACCAGCACGCTGCCCGAGGTCCAGTTCAGGAAGACCTGGGTGGCGCTCCCCTCCAGCACTGAAACGCGCATGGTGCGCTGGATCGGGTCGCGGGGGTCCGGCGGACTGTCGAGGTGGTGCAGTGGCTCGGCCGCGGTCGTGTCCATCGAGCGACCGCCAGTCTACGGCAGCCGTCCTCACGCGCGCGAGGGTCGAAACGCCCGGGGTCGGCAACGCCGAACCAGCGCCCGTCACGCGGCGCCGGACGGGAATCGCGGCCCCTCCCAGGCGGTATGCTGCGTGGTCTCATGCGCGACCGCGGCATCCGCGCGGGCGGGCGCCGCGTACGGAAGGATGGTGTACGAGACGGTGGCCGAGAGCCGGAGCGACGCCGAACTCGTGGCGCGCGTGGCGCAGGGCAGCGAGGGCGCCCTGCGAGAGCTCTTCGAGCGGCACGGCGGCGCCGTGGTCGCCCTGGCCCGGCGCATGCTCAGCGACCGCCAGGACGCCGAGGAGATCCTGCAAGACACCTTCCTGAGCCTGCACCGTCACGCCGCCGCCTTCGACGAGGCCCGCGCATCGCTCCGCACCTACCTCTTCGCCATCGCCCGCAACCTGTGCCTGACACGCCTCAGGAAGCGCTCGAGTCGGCCCCGCAAGCTCGAGAGCGCCGACCCGCACGACGTCGCCTTCCAGGCCGCGGTCGGCACCGACCACGACCTGCTTCCCGGCATCGCCGTGCGCGCCGCCCTGGCCCGCCTGGAGGACGACGAGCGCGCCCTGCTCGAGGCCGCCTTCTACGGCGGCTACAGCCACCGCGAGCTGGCCGAGATGCACGCCCTGCCGCTGGGCACCGTCAAGAGCCGCCTGCGGCGCGCGCTCGTCAAGCTGCGCGCGTACCTGGACGGAGGCGCCGCATGAGCGCTGACGCGCACGTACGCGACCTCCTCGCCGACGGCGCGCTGGGGCTGCTCGAGCCCGAGGACGAGCGGCGCCTCGAGGCCGCGCTCGCCGCCTCGCCCGAGCTGCGCGCCGAGGCGAGGGCGTTGCGCAGCGCG
>CAYOXR010000108.1:0-4167 GCA_964407955.1 uncultured bacterium
GACCCGCGCGTGCGCTACGCGCAGAGGAACCTGCGACTGCACCTGATGACGACGCCGAACGACCAGTACTTCCCCGCCAACGCCGCCAACACCCTTGCCCCGGAGGGCCAGTGGAACCTGCGCAACTTCGGCCTGCCAGCCGCCTGGAATATCGAGACGGGCACCAGCAACCCCGTCGTCATCGCCGTCATCGACGACGGCGTGTGGGGCACGCACGAGGACTTCCAGAACCCGTCGGGCAGCTCCAAGATCCTGCCGGGGTGGGACTTCCTCGACGGCGTCGCCAACACCATGCCCGGCACGGACACGACGAGCGGCACCTACTACGACCACGGCACCCACGTCGCCGGCATCGCCGCCGCCGTGGGCAACAACACCACCGGGGTCGCGGGCGTGGCGTACGGCCCCGAGGTCAGCATCCTGCCGATCAAGATCTTCGGCAACAACGGCGCGGCCGGAACGCTCTACGAGCTCGCCGACGCCATCCGCTGGGCGGCCGGGCTGGCGGTGAGCGGGGTGCCGGCCAACCAGAACCCCGCCGACGTCATCAACATGAGCCTCGGCACGTCGGGCGATCAACCCGTCGTGGACGTCGCCGCGCAGGATGCCTGGAACGCCGGCGCGGTGCTCGTCGCGGCGGCCGGCAACCACGGGACGAACCAGACCTACGTCACCGACCCCGGCATCCTCAGCCCGGCGAACGCCCCGTGCGTCATCGCGGTGGGCTCCGTGGACGGGCCCGGCCCCACCTCCACCGCCGGCACCGACCCGGTGTCGACCTTCTCCAACACCGGCCCGCAGCTCGAGGTCGCGGCGCCCGGCGGCTTCTACACCCCCGCAGACTCCGGGAACACGCCGTACTGGATCGTCAGCACCTACGCCGGCACGACCACCGGCGACAACTCCAACTACGGCATGGACGCCGGCACCTCCATGGCCTCGCCCTTCGTGGCCGGCATCGCGGCCCTGCTCAAGGCACAGAATCCGGGCTGGACGCCTACGCAGATCCGCGCTCAGATCGATCAGGCCACCGCCTTCGTCAGTGGCAGCAATCGCAGCCAGGCCGGCTATGGTTTGGCCTGTGCCGACACGGCACTGGGCGCCGGCACGCTGTGTGGTAATTAGCCGAGCGCAGCGTCGCTGACCGGCCCGTTGTGGTGCGGCATGCACCTGGAGTGGTGCGGCCTGCGGGACCGTGGCCCGCGAAGGGCGCGCGGCCTCAGTTCTTGGGTCGGCCTCAATTCTTGGGTCGTCCCCAGGCCGTGTGCGCCCCGCCCCGCGCCACCAGCGCCGCGACGTCGGGTCCGGGCATGGGCGGGGCGAAGTAGTAGCCCTGACCGCGGTAGCACCCCAGCGCGACCAGGCGGTCGAACTGGGCGCGCGTCTCCACGCCCTGCGCGACCACGTTGAGCTCGAGATGACGGGCCAGGCCCAGGATGGCCTCCATGGTGGCCAGCCCGAAGCGCGGCGCGTCGTCCGCCGCCGCCAGGTCCTCCACGACCTCCCGGGCGACCTTCACGGTACCCACGGGCAGGTCGCGCAGGTGGGCGAGGGACGAGAAGCCCGCTCCGAAGCCGTCGATGGCGATGCCCACGCCCAGCCCCCGAAGGCCCCGGAGCGTGCCCTGCACGTCCTCGATGGAGCCGCGCACGTTCGACTCGTTCAGGTCGATCTCGAGCGCTTCGGCCGGCAGCATGGCCTGCTGCAGCGCCTTCACCACGGAGCCGAAGAACGACGGCTGCGCGAGCTGGAGCCCCGACACGTTGACGCCGACGCGCAACGTCGGCGCCTCCACGCGCCACTCGCCGAGCTGACGGCAGGCCTCCTCCAGCGCCCAGCCGCCGATCGCCACGACCGCGCCGCTCTCCTCGGCGAGCGGCATGAACTCCTCGGGTGAGACCACGCCGTAACGGGGGTGGTGCCAGCGCAGCAGCGCCTCGACCTGCAGCAGAGTGCCGTCGCGCATGTCGAACACGGGCTGGAACGCCAGCGCCAGCTGCTGCTCGCGGAGCGCGGTACGAAGGTCGCGCTCGAGCTCGCCGCGCCGCTCCATGCTGGCGTCGATCTCCGGGCTGTAGTACTTCAGGCCGTTCTTGCCCGAGCGTTTGACGCGGTACATGGCGCTGTCGGCGTGACGCAGCAACGTGCGGGCGTCGCCGCCGTCCTCGGGCAGGAAGGCGATGCCGATGCTGACCGTCACGCCGAGCTCCGACTCGTTGAGGGTGAAGGGTTGCGACAGTGCCGCAAAGATGCGCCGGGCGATGTCGCCTGCCTCCGTTCGGCTGCGGATGCCGGCAGCGACCACCACGAACTCGTCGCCGGACATCCGCGCCACCAGGTCGCCGTCCCGCATGGCGCCGGCCAGTCGGTCCGCGACCAGCTTCAGCAGGTGGTCGCCGGCCTCGTGCCCGAGCGTGTCGTTGATCACCTTGAAGCCGTCCAGGTCGACGAACAGCACGGCCGCCCGGTGGACGCCGTCGCCGCCGATGAGCGCCTCCAGATCGGCTTCCAGCGCGCGCCGGTTGGGCAAGCCGGTGAGCAGGTCCTGGCGGGCGTAGCGCTGAGCCAGGTGGCGCTCGGCGGTGACGCGCGCGTACGCCTCCTTGAGGCCGATCAGCGCGAAGGTGAGGGCGAGCTGCACGCTGTTGGCCAGGTTCATCTCCACGAGCGCGTACACCATGCCGATGTGGCCGCGGTGCAGAGCGGGGCTCACGGCGTACACCAGCGACAGCACGAACACCACGCCCGTGAACGCGGCGGACAGGATCCGTCCGGCGCGACCGCGCGGGAGCAGGAACGCCAGCAGGTAGACCGTCGGGATCCAGAAGAACGTCTCGGTCATCTGGTGCTGCGGGTCGACCCCCGGCGGGAGCAAGAACAGCAGCAGCACCAGCTTGCCCACGAAGAAGGCGCTCGTGCCCGCTACCGCGCTCAACAGCGCGGCCCGCAACAACCGCGGCCAGACGAGCACCCCCAGCTCCAGGATCAGCATGCCCGCCGCCAGGCTGGGATAGGCGATGGCATCGAACCGCGTGGCTTGACCCGAAGGTCCCTCCAGGAGCATGCCCAGCACCAGCGCCAGGACACCGAACGGCATCACCGCCAGGAACACCCGTCGCCACAGGTTGTCGAACGATTCGAAGGCCCGCTCTGGAAGCACGGCCCTCACCGCGCGGCTGGCCGCTTCGGTCACGCCGAGAGCGGTTCGCGCCGCGCCACCGTCCGGATCGGTCATGACCCGACCCTACAGAACGGCCGCTAACTCAAGCCTTACACGTGCATCACGGCGTTCTTACGCGCCGCTCGGGGCCGGGCCGGAGCTACCGGCCTCTCGCACTCCGGACCCTGTCACGTCCCGGCACACGCCCCGGGCGCATCGGGTCAGTGCAGTGCGCTCACGCCGACGACGACCGCACTCGCCAGAGCTGCCACCAGGAGCACGATCCCGAGCATGCCGGCCACGCTTCCGATACGGCGGTCGGCGGGTAGCCCCTGGCGCACGAAGCCCCACAGCAGGCCGCCCACCACCCCGCCGGCATGGCCCCACAGCGACACGTTGGGCACGGCCACCGAGAACAGCGCGATGAGGATCATCCACTGCACGAGCCCGCGTAACAGCAACCGGTCGCTGGCGACGGGGGAGCGCAGCACGTCGGCCAGCAGGGCGCCGGCGATGCCCAGGATGCCCCCCGAGGCGCCGATCAGCAAGAGGGGCTGCTGGGCCTGCGCCACGCTCGTGAGGTAGGCGCCGGCCGCGGTGCCGACGACGAAGGCGGCGATGACGTTGCCCCAGCCCCGACGCTGCTCGTAGATCCGGCCCAGGTCCACCAGCACCCAGGTGTTGAAGCCGATATGAACCAGGTTGGCGTGCAGGAAGGCATAGGTCAGCAATCGCCACCAGGCGTGCTCGCCCGGCACCCCGGGAATGTTGAGCATGAACGCAGCCGTGAATGAGCTCAGATGCAGGGTCTGGGCACCCACCCGCACCGCGCCGATGAAGCGGTTGACCAGGATCTCGGCGACGTACGCCGCCACGATCGCGCCCGCCAGCGACAGCGTCGCCACCGGCCGGGTGCTCCGCCGGGCGAGTGGCGGCGGCACCTGGCCCAGCTCCCGCAGCTTGGCGGCGTAGCGCGGCTGCAGGGCCCCGGGCGCCGACTGGAAGGC
>CAYOXR010000109.1:0-3942 GCA_964407955.1 uncultured bacterium
TACGACACGCCGAGCGTCATGACCATCAGCCTGCACGAGTCGGGACGCTACCTCTTTCCCGGCACCGGCCACACCTACGAGACGGGGCGGGGTCCGGGCCGCGGCACCTCCGTCAACATGCCCCTGGAACCGTTCACCGAAGACGCGTCCTTCCTGGAGTCGTTCGACATCGTGGTGCCCAGGGCCGTGGCGGCCTTCAGGCCGGACCTCATCGTGCTGCAGGCGGGAGCCGACATGCACCGCAACGATCCCCTCGCCGACCTGTCGCTCAGCCTGGCCGCCCTCGGGGCCGCCTACCACCGCGTCGTCGAGCTGAGCGAGCGTCATACGCAGGGCCGTCTGGTCGCCACCGGCGGCGGCGGCTACGATCCGTTCAGGACGGCGCCGAGGGCGTGGGCCCTGTTGTGGGCGGCCATGACTGGCCGCGAGCTGCCCGAGCAGGTCCCCGAGCAGTGGCGTCGGCGTTGGGCCGAGGTGAGCCCGGTGGCGCTGCCCGAGCGCATGGTCGACGACCCCTCGGCCTGGGAGCCGGTGCCGCGTCGCGACACGGTAAGCTCGCACAACCGGGTCGTTGCCGAGCGGCTCATGGAGGTGCTCGAGGAGATCTGGCAGACCGGCGCCGGCACGGGCGAACCGTACCGCGCCGCAAAGGACCGGGAGGGCCCAGCATGAGGATCGGGTTCATCGGGCTCGGCACCATGGGCGCGCCGATGGCGCGGCGCCTGCTGGAGGCCGGCTTCGAAGTGAGCGTCCACAACCGCACGCGCGAGCGCGAGGAAGCGCTGGAGGCGCTCGGCGCGCAGCGCGCCGCCACCCCGCGCGAGTGCGCGCGCGACCGCGAGCTGGTCATCACCATGGTCAGCGACACGCCGGACGTTCAGGCCGTGGTGCTCGGCGAGGACGGCGTCGTCGAGAGCATGGAGCGTGGCGGCGTGCTCGTCGACATGAGCACCATCAGCCCCGCGACCACGCGCTTGATCGCCGCGGCGTTGGCCGATCACGGCGTCGCCATGCTCGACGCACCGGTGTCCGGCGGAAGCGAAGGCGCAAACAACGGCACCCTGTCGATCATGGTCGGCGGCGAGGAGGCGGCGCTCGAGCGAGCCCGACCGGCGCTGGAGGTGCTGGGCCGCACCATCACCCACGTGGGCGGGCCCGGCAGCGGGCAGGTGGCCAAGGCGGTGAACCAGGTGATCATCGCCGGCACGTATGCCGCCATCGCCGAGGGACTGGCGCTCGCCATGGCCGCCGGAGTCGACGTGGAAGCCGTGCATCAGGCCGTTTCGGGCGGCGCGGCGGGCTCCTGGGGGCTGACCCACCGGGGCCCGAACATGATCCACCACCACTACCCGCTGGGTTTCCGGACGCGGCTGCACCGCAAGGACCTCGGCATCGCGCTGGACGCCGCCCGCGAGCTCGGCGTCGCCATCCCGGTGGCGGCCTACGTGGAGCAGCTCGAGACCAGCCTCGTCAAGCGCGGCTACGGTGACGAGGACGTGTCCAACATCGCTCGCATCGTACGCGAGCAGGCGGGGCTGGTCGAAGAGGCCTGAGCGGCCGGTCGCACGGCGACGCTCACGTGCTCGGCCGCCGGGCCACCATCCACACGCGCGCAGCATCCGCCGGCGCCTCGCATCCACGCGGGTACGTGAGCGCCTCGATCGCCTCGAAGCCCGCCGCGCTCAGCAGCGCGCGCAACTCGGGCGGGTCATAGGGGCGCTCGTAGTGGACCTCCGTGAAGCTTCCCTCCTCGGTCTCGCAGAAGGCCTCGACGCGCGCCAGCCCGCTGGCCTCGTCGTAGCTGTGGACCCAGCGGTAGTAGACCTCCTGCGCCCAGCCCTCCACGCACCCTCCCTCCCACAGGTCCCGCAGACCCACGGTGGTGTTCATGTCGAAGATGAACAGGCCGCCCGGCCGAAGCTGCCGGTGCACGCGGCGCGCAGTCGCCGCGAAGCCCTCGGGCTCGAGCAGGTTGTTCAGGGCATCGAACACCGAGTAGGCGAGGGTGAATCGGCCGGGCACGCGCAGCTCGCGAAAGTCGCCGCACCGGAAGCGCACCTCGGGCAGCTTGCGGCGAGCCACCGCAAGCATCGCCTCGGAGGCGTCGAAGCCGACCACCTCGAGGCCTCGGGCCACCATCGGCGCCGTGCCGTTGCCGGTGCCGCAGCCGAGGTCGAGCAGCCTGCCGCCCCGCCAGCCGCGTTCGCTGGCCAGCCGCAGGATGAACGCCGCCCAGTCGACATACTCGACGTCGGCCATGATGGCGTCGTACACCTCCGCCAGGGCGGTGAAGGGCGGGGCCTCCATGCGCGGTCAGTATACGAGGACGCTCCACGTGGGCATCTGCGCAGGACCACCAGAGATCGATGCCGCCACCGGCGCCCGTCGGCCGCCGGCCCTGCTAACGTCGGCGCAACCTTGAGGGTCGCCTCGGTTCCGATGCCCCCCGGCGAGGCCGCCCTCAGGGTCCTTTGCGCCGGCCGTCAGCGCGAGCGGTCGGCCCCTTCGCGCACGAGCATCACGATCTTGCCCACGTTCAGGTTGTCGGCCATGCGCGTTTGCGCCTGTGCGGCATCGGCGAGCGGGAACACGCTGTCGATCACCGGGTCCAGCCGCCCCTCGGAGAGCGCCTGTCCGAAGCGCTCCTCGAACGCCTCGCGGATGCGCACCTTCTCGTCGACGGGCCGTGAGCGCAGCGTCGAGCCCTTGATGGTGGCGCGCTTGGCCATCAGCCGGCGGATGTCGAAGGTGGCGGCGGCGCCGCTGAGCGTGGCGATGAACACCATGCGGCCGCCCAGGTTCAGAAGGGCGAAGTTGCGCTCGAAGTACGCCTCCCCCACCATGTCGAGGATGACGTCCACCCCGCCGCCTCCGGTGTGCTCGCCGATGCGCTCGGCGAAGTCGGCGTGATGGTAGTTCACGGCGAGCTCCGCACCCAGCTCGCGACATGCGGCCGCCTTGGCGTCGGTGCCTACGGTGGTGTAGACGGTGGCCCCGGCGAGCGTCGCCTGCTGGATCGCCGCCGTGCCGACGCCGCTGGCGCCGCCGTGGACCAGCACGCGCTCACCCGCCTGCAGGCCCGCCTCCAGAAACAGGTTCAGGAAGGCCGTGAAGGCGGCTTCGGGCAGGGCCGCCGCCTGAGCGAAGCTCCAGCCTTCCGGCACCGGCAAGAGCATCGGCGCGGGAACCGCGACACGCTCGGCGTAGCCGCCGCCGGGGAGGAGCGCGCACACATGGTCGCCGGCCCGCACCCCGCGCACGCCGTTCGGCACCTCGCTCACCACGCCGGCCATCTCGAGGCCCAGGAGCTCGCTCTCCCCCGGCGGCGGGGGGTAGCGGCCGGCACGCTGCGCCAGATCGGCGCGGTTGAGCGCCGTCGCGTGCACGTCGACCATCACCTCTCCGGGGCGCAGATGCGGCTCCGGCACCTCCGAGAGGGACAGCTCGCCCGATCCGCCAACCACGATCGCCTTCATGCGGGCCTCCTTCGCGACAATGCTAACCTCCCCGCGCGCGCCGCCCGCTACAGCGCGCATCGACCGCCTGCCCCGCACACGAGTCGCACAGACCTGATAGCGTAGCGCCATGATCGGCGTCGATCTGGGGACAACGAACGTCCGCATCCACGTCAAGGGCCGGGGCGTGGTGCTCAGGGAGCCCGCCGTAATCGCGGTCGTCAAGGGAACCACCGACGTCAAGGCGGTGGGCGAGGACGCCTACCGCATGCTCGGCCGCACGCCCGGCAACATCACGGCGGTCAGGCCCATGGCCGACGGCGTCATCGCCGACTACACGCTCACCGAGAAGATGCTCAAGGCCTTCATCTCGAAGGTTCTGACCGGCCCCAACCGCCTGCTCCGCCCCAACATCATGGTCTGCATCCCCAGCGGCATCACCGAGGTCGAGAAGCGCGCCGTGTTGCAGGCGGTCAACGAGATCGGC
>CAYOXR010000110.1:0-2238 GCA_964407955.1 uncultured bacterium
AACGCCACCGCCCGCGACGTGTGCGAGCTGCTGCAGCGCATCAACGAGCGCCTCCCGGTGCCGCTCGAGCTCGAGTGGCGCCCCTGGGGGTTCTGACGTGCGCGCACTGCTCGTGTCGCTGCTGCTCGTGTGCGGCGGCGGGCTGGTGGCGAGCCGCTTCGCGCCCAGGATCACGCGCGTGGAGGTGAGCGGCAACCAGCATCTGAGCCGCGCGCAGGTCCTGGATCTCGCCGACGTCAAGCCGGGCGACCCCTTCCTGTGGGTCACCAGCTTCCGCATGCGCCACCTGATGAAGGACCCGTGGGTGCGCAAGGTGCGCGTGATGCGCTACTGGCCGCACACCGTGACGATCACCGTGTGGGAGCGGCAGCCCGTGCTCAGCGACGGCACCACGGCCTGGGCCCAGGACGGCACGGTGCTGCCGGGCGTGACGGCGAGCGAGGCTCGAACGTTGCCGCAGCTGACGGGCTGGGGCCCGCCACGGGTCGACGAGGCGCTCACCCTCCTCCGCCTCCTGCATGCCTACGGGCCCAAGGTGATAGGCTACTCGCCAGAAGGATTCGAGATTCAATTGACCGGGACGTCTCTTTTCACACCGAGTGCGGAGGCCTTGGAAAAGCAGTGGGCCGCCTTCGAGAGTCACCGCGGGGGGCGTGTCGCCGTGTACCCATGGGGAGTGAGCAAGGCACATGAGTGACGAACGGATCATCGTGGGGCTCGACATCGGCACCACCAAGATCTGCACCGTGATCGGTGAGGTTGCCTCCGACGGCGTGCTGGACATCATCGGTGAGGGGACCGTGCCCAGCGACGGTCTGCGCAAGGGCGTCGTCGTGAACCTCGAACGCACCATCGCCTCCGTTCGTCAGTCCGTCGCCGCCGCCCAGCGGGTGGCAGGCGTGCCCGTGACCGCGGCCTGGGTGGGCGTCGCCGGCAGTCACCTGAAGGCCCTGACCAGCCACGGGATGGCAGCCATCCGCCGGGGCCAGCAGGTGACGCGCGCCGACATCGAGCGGACCATCGAGAACGCCCGCGCTGTCCCGCTCGAGGCCAACATGGACATGATCCACGTCATCCCGCAGGAGTACGTCGTCGACGGCAACGACGGCATCAAGGATCCGGTGGGAATGTCGGGCGTACGCCTCGAGGTGGACGTGCACATCGTCGCCGGGGCGCAGGGCCCGCTGCAGAACCTCAAGCGCTGCGCCAACGACGCCGGCGTGGCCGTCGACGGCCTGGTGGTGCAGGCGCTGGCGTCGGGCCTGGCGGTGCTGCAGAGCAGCGAGCAGGAGCTCACCACCCTGCTCATCGACATCGGCGGTGGCACCACGGACGTCGGCGTGTTCCGGCGCGGGACCCTCGCGCACTCGGCGGTGATCCCACTGGGCGGCGACCACATCACGCAGGACATCAGCCAGCTGTTGCGCATCCCTCCGGACGAGGCCGAGCGCGTCAAGCGCCGCTACGGCGTGGCGCTCCCCGAGCTCGCCGACCGTGACGTCGAGTTGGAGGTCGCCAACCCCAGCTACACCGCCAGCATCTCCACGTTCGAGCTCGCGCAGGTGATCAAGCCACGCGTGATCGAGATCCTCGACCTCGTCAAGCGCAACATCGAGCAGCGCATGGGAGCGCTGGAGTTGCTGGCCGGAAACGTGGTGATCACCGGCGGGGCGTCGCTCATGCCGGGGATCGAGCAGGTCGCCACAGACCGCTTCCGCCTACCGGTGCGCATCGGCAAGCCCGAAGGGGTCTCGGGGCTCGCCGACGTGGTCGCCAGCCCGGCGCACGCTACCGCCGTGGGGCTGGTCCGCTTCGGGATGACGCAGCTGGTGACGCTGCCCGCCAGTCCCCAGCGTCATGCCAAGGAGGAGGTCGGCGGCTTCGGGGGATTTTTCTCCAGCATCCGAAGTATCCTTAAAGACTTCTTCTGAGCCGGTGGGGAGCGTGATGACGTGAGCATGAGCCAAAGCGAGAACGCGGTCATTCGGGTCATCGGTCTGGGCGGCGGCGGCAACAACGCCGTCAACCGCATGATCGAGACCGGCCTCAAGGGCGTCGAGTTCGTGGCGGCCAACACGGATGCGCAGGTGCTAGCCACCAGCCTGGCCGATACGCGCATCCAGATGGGCGACCGCATCACCAAGGGCCTTGGCGCCGGCGCCAACCCCGATATCGGGGAGCAGGCGGCGCTCGAGGACCGCGATCGCATTGCCGAGACGCTGCGCGGCTGCGACCTGG
>CAYOXR010000111.1:0-1521 GCA_964407955.1 uncultured bacterium
CCGAGGCGGCGTTGCGCGCCGCGGGCATCCCCTGCGTGATGCTGCAGGGGCGCGGTTACTACGAACGCAGCGAGATCCGCGACCTGGTCCACGCGCTGCGGGTCGGCGTGCGCCCCGAGGGCGTGAGCCTGGCCGCCTGCCTGCGCGGCCCGCTGGGCGGCCTGGGGCTGGCAGAGATCGACGCGGTGCTGGCTGCGGAGCGGCCGCTGGCAGAGCTCGAGGCTCGGCATCCGGAGGTGGCGGAGCGGCTGGCGGCGCTGCAGCGCATCGCCCGTCTGCCGCCGCTGGAAGCCCTCAAGCGGCTGGTGCGCGACCCCCTGGTGGCGGGAAAGCGCTACGTCGAGTTCCTGGACGACCGGCAGCGTCAGAACGTCGATGCGCTGCTGTTCGACGTGGCCGCACGCGCGCCGCGCGACCTGCAGGTGCTGATCGAGCGGCTGGAGCTGCTCAGCCGCCAGGCCGAGGCCGGTGACGTACCGCAGAGCGGCGACGGCGTGCGGCTGCTGACGGTGCACCGCGCCAAGGGTTTGGAGTTCGCCCTGGCGGCCGTGTTCGACGCCGGCCGCATGCCCTTCCAGCGCGCCGAGCCGCTCTACCTCGACGCCGCCGACGGGCGCCCGCACGTGGCCGGTTCCGAGGGGTACGAGCGCGCGCGCCGGCAGGCGCTGGCGCGCGAGGAGCAGGAGAGCTACCGGTTGCTGTACGTGGCCGCCAGCCGGGCGCGGGACGTCCTGCTGGTGACCGGCAGCGTCAAGGCCGGGCAGCCGCAGGGCTGGGCGGCGGCGCTGGCGCGCCTGGGCCTGGGGCCCCGCGACAGCGGGCCTGGCACGGTAGGGGATGTCGGCGCGGCGGGTGCCGGGGGTGCTGCGGGTGCCCGGAGTCCTGGAGGCGCAGACGCCGCAGGCGCGCTCCCAGACGCGGGCGAGACGCCGGATGCCGGCGACGCCCTGGCTGCCGGCGAGCTGGCGCAAGCCGGCATCCGGCTGGTGACGCATCCGCTGCAGACGGTGGCGGTGCCGGCAGGCGCGCGGCCTGCAGCCGCGGCCAAAGGCCTGGTCGCCGCCCCCTGGCTCGAGCGGCGCTTCCGGGCGCACCGCTACCCGCCGGTGTTCAGCCCGTCGCGGCTGAAGGCGGGCACGTCGCCGGAGCCCCGCGCGCCGTCCGATCCGGACGACTGGGAGGACCTGCCGGGGCGGGCGACGGCGGTGGGCACGCTGGTGCACTACGCCATCGGCCAGGACTGGCCGCCCGGCGAGCGCGCCACGCGCGTCAACCTGGCCGCCCAGGAGGTGATGTTCCCGTTCGCGCCCGAGGAGCGCGAGGACGTCCTCGACGAGGTCATCGAGCTGCTGGGGCGGTACACGGCGCTGTTGGGCGGGGCGCTGCCGGCGCTGAGCGCGCGCGAGCGCGACCTGGCGGAGCTGCCGGTGGCCGTGCCGCACGGCGGCACGGTGTGGCAGGGCGTCATCGACCGGCTCTACCGCACCGACGGGGGGTGGACGGTGGAGGACTACAAGACCG
>CAYOXR010000112.1:0-3082 GCA_964407955.1 uncultured bacterium
TCCTCGGTGTCGAAGAGCTGCTGGGCGAGCGCCTTCGCGGTCTCGGTCTTGCCCACCCCGGTCGGCCCCAGGAAGATGAACGAGCCGATCGGCCGGTTCGGGTCCGCCAGGCCCGCGCGCGAGCGCCGGATGGCGTCGGACACCGCCGTGATGGCCTCGTCCTGACCCACCACCCGGTCGTGCAGCGCGGCCTCGAGCTCCAACAGCTTCTCGCGCTCGCCCTCCATCAGCCGGGAGACGGGGATGCCGGTGGTGCGGCTGACGACCTCGGCGACCTCGTTCTCGCCGACCTCCAGGCGCACGTAGCGGGCGTCCTCGAGGCGCTCGCTGAGCTCCTTGAGGGCGGTCTCGAGCTTCGGCAGCTCGCCGTAGCGCAGCTGCGCCGCCTTCTCCAGGTCGTACTCGCGCTCGGCGCGGTCGATCTGGGTCCGCACCCCGTCGAGCTGCTCCTGCGCGGTGCGGAGCTCTTCCAGCACGCTGCGCTCGGCCTCCCACTCCGACTGGGCGCGCTCGATGTGGTCCTCAACGGCGTGGAGCTCCTCCTCGATGCGCTGCAGGCGCTGCGCCGAGTCGGGATCGTCCTCCCGCCTGAGCGCCTCCTGCTCGATCTCGAGCTGCAGCTTGCGGCGCCGCAGGTCGTCGATCTCCTCCGGCAGGCTGTCGAGCTGCACGCGGATGCGGCTGGCCGCCTCGTCGATCAGATCGATGGCGGAGTCGGGCAGGCGGCGATCGGCGATGTAGCGTCTGGCCATGCCGGCCGCGGCGATGATGGCCGGGTCGCTGATGCGCACGCCGTGGTGCACCTCGTACTTCTCCTTGATGCCGCGCAGGATGCTGATGGTCTCCTCCATGCTCGGCTCGTCGACGAGGATCGGCTGGAAGCGCCGTTCGAGCGCGGCGTCCTTCTCGATGTCGCGGTACTCGTTCAACGTCGTGGCACCGATCATGCGCAGCTCGCCGCGCGCCAGCGGCGGCTTGAGCATGTTGCCGGCGTCGACGGCTCCCTCGGCCCTGCCGGCGCCGACGATGGTGTGCAGCTCGTCGATGAACAGCAGGATCTCGCCTTTGGACTGGACCGTCTCCTGGATGACGCCCTTGAGGCGCTCCTCGAACTCGCCCCTGTACTTGGCGCCGGCCAGCAGGCTCCCCATGTCGAGCTGGATGATGCGCTTTCCTTGCAGCCCCTCCGGCACGTCCTTGTGCACGATGCGCTGGGCGAGCCCCTCGGCGATCGCCGTCTTCCCCACCCCCGGTTCGCCGATCAGCACCGGGTTGTTCTTGGTCCTGCGCAGCAGGATCTGCACCGCCCGCCGGATCTCGTCGTCGCGCCCGATCACGGGGTCCAGCTGGCCCTCCCGTGCCCGCTGCGTCACATCGATCCCGTAGCGCTCGAGCGCTTCGAAGCTCGACTCGGCCGTGCGGCTGTCGACGGTGCGGCCGCCGCGCACGGCCCGGGCGGCCTCGAGCAGCGCCTTGGCCGCGGGCAGGGCCTTCACGGCCTCGCCGC
The DNA here is from genome assembly GCA_964407955.1 of uncultured bacterium. GTDB lineage: Bacteria > Deinococcota > Deinococci > Deinococcales > Trueperaceae > JASBRS01. The sequence goes on from CAYOXR010000112.1 coordinate 1,508, forward strand.
CCTCCTCGCGCGCCGCGACAAGCAAGGCGTCGGCGGCCACGAACTGATCGCCGAACTCGCCCGCCAAGCGCTCCGCCCGCTCGAACACGCCCGCCATCTCCGGGGCCATGTACTCGCCCTCGCCGCCCGACACGCGAGGCAGCTGCGCCAGGGCGGCGTCCAGCGCCGCCTGTGCCTGGGCCAGCTCACCTCCCGCACGCTCGACCAGGCGCGCGGGCGGTCCCTCCGCGTCGGCCAGCAGCGAGGCAGCCAGGTGCGCGGCCGTCACCTGCTGATGGTGGCGGCTGCGGGCGATCTGCTGCGCGCCGGCGACGGCCTGAAGCGCGGTCTCCGTGAACCGTTCGGCATCCATGCCATCGATGATAGAAACTTGAGTGTATCTATGTCAAGTTTTCTCAGCGGACTGTGTCCTCCGCGCCGCCGTCGCGACGCGGGCCCGCCGCTCCCGCGCGGCCCTCAGGACGAAGCGGCGTCCGCCAGCGCCTGGCGCCAGGCCTCTTTCCCCTGCTCGTCCAGCACACGGAAGGTCTCGTCGCTCAGCTGCAACGACGCGGCCCCCACGTTCTGCTCCAGGTGGGCCACCTTGCCCGTGCCGGGGATCGGCAGCATCGCCGGGCTGCGCTTCAGCAGCCAGGCGAGCGCGACCTGGCCCGGCGTCGCTCCCGTGTCGCGGGCCACGCGGTCCAGGACGCCGCCCTCCGCGGCGAGCCGGCCGGCCGCGAGCGGAAACCACGGGATGAAGCCTATGCCGTGGGCCTCGCAGTAGTCGAGCACCCCTTCGCTGGCGCGGTCGGCCAGGTTGAAGCGGTTCTGGACCGTGGCGACCGGGAAGTGACGCTGCGCCGCCTCGATCTCCTCGACGGTGACCTCGCTCAGCCCCAGATGGCGCACCAGCCCCTCGTCTCGCAGCTGCCTCATCGCATCGAACTGCTCGTCGCGCGGCACGCGAGCGTCGATGCGATGCAGCTGCCACAGGTCGATGCGTTCGAGATCCAGCCGTCGGAGGCTCATCAGCACGCACTGGCGCAGGTACTCGGGGCGCCCCACGGGAACCCACACGTTGGGCCCGTGGCGGGTGTGGGCGCCCTTGGTCGCGACGACGATCCCGCCGTAGGGCGCGAGCGCCTCCCTGATCAGGTCCTCGCTGACGAAGGGGCCGTAGGCGTCGGCCGTGTCGATGAAGTCGATGCCGAGGTCGCGGACGCGCCTCAGCACCCTCAGGGCCTCGTCGCGATCCTCCGGCTCGCCCCACATGCCGGGCCCCGTGATCCTCATGGCGCCGAAGCCCAGCCGGTGGACTTCGAGGTCCCCCTGGATCGTGAAGGTCCCGCTGTCGGTGACGGAAAGTCCGCTCATGCTCGCTCCTTCGCTGGTCGTTGGGCTGGCGATCTCCCGGGCCGCGCCTGCGCCGGCCCGACCCCATTGTGATCCAGCCGCGCCGAATGCCGTGTGCCGGTGACGGTGCGCCTGGCGGCCCAAGCGGGCCGGCAGCCTACGACGTGGTGGCGGGCCCGGGACTGGGCCCCCTCCACCTCGTAGGCTAGGTCGTTACTCGGGGCGGGTGCCCCGCGCCGG
>CAYOXR010000113.1:0-9957 GCA_964407955.1 uncultured bacterium
CGATGGCCCCGGTTGGTCTCGATCTCGATCCCCGCCAGCAGGTGCGTCAACTGGGACTGCACGTCAAGCAACTGCTGCTCATCGCCCGCGCCCTGAAGCAGAACCTCCGCTATCTGATCCTGGACGAGCCGACCGCCTCGCTGAGCCTGAAGGAGGTCGACCAGCTCTTCGACGTGCTGGCCGATCTCAAGCGGGGCGGCACGGGGATCGTCTTCGTCTCTCACAAGCTCCCCGAGGTAATGCGCGTGTGTGACCACGCGCTCGTGCTGCGCGACGGCGACCTCGCCGGCGCCTTCGAGCGGCCCTTCGACGACGACCGGTTGGTGGCCGCCATCCTGGGCATGCCTCTCGAACAGGAGTTCCCCCCTCGGGTCGAGCAGCCGCGCTCGGACCAGCCCATCCTCAGCGTCGAGCACCTGCAGCGGGAACCGCTGGTGCAGGACGTGAGCTTCCGGGCGTACGGCGGTGAGGTGCTCGCCATCACCGGCCTGGTCGGCGCGGGCAAGACCGAGCTCCTCCACACCGTGTACGGGCTCGAGCGGCCGGAGAGCGGCGCCATGCTCCTGCGAGGACAGCCGCTGCGGCCGCGCAGCCCGCACCAGGCCATCGGCCGGGGCATCTTTCTCGTGCCCGAGGAGCGGCGCTCCCAGGGGCTGTTCATCGACTACTCGGGCGAGTGGAACCTGGCCTTCCCGTCGTTGCAGCGGCTCGCGCCCGCCGGCTTCGTCCACGCCGGCCGCGAGCGTGCGCTCACCGACCAGCTGGCACGGGACCTCGACGTGAAGGGACCGCTGCACGAGCCGGTGGTGGTTCTCAGTGGCGGCAATCAGCAGAAGGTCGCCATCGGCAAGTGGCTCGCCCATCGGCCGGCCGTCCTGCTGATGGACGAGCCCACCCGCGGCGTCGACATCGGTGCCAGGCTCGACATCTACAACAAGATCCGGGAGCTGTCGAAGGACGCGGCGGTGGTGGTGGCGACGTCGGACATCGACGAGGCGCTCGGCATCGCCGACCGCCTCGTGGTCCTGTTCGCCGGACGGGTGATGGCCGACCTGCCGAGGAGAGACGCCACCCGGGAGACGGTGATGCGATACGCGATTGGAGGAACATGAGCAGATCCAGGATGGACGACGTCGGCGACGCCGGCGGCCGCAAGGCCCGAGCCAGGCCGGCGTGGTCGCTGGGCGGGCTGCTCGTCAAGTACGGCGTGCTGGGCATCCTGCTGCTCCTGATCGTCTTCCTGTCGCTGACCGCACCGGCGTTCCTGACCTTCTCGAACTGGCGCTACCTGCTCCAGGACATGTCGGTGGCCACTCTGGTGGCGCTCGGCGTCACGGTATCCGTCGTCGTCAACGGCTTCGACGTTTCGGTCGGCGCCAACGCCGGGCTCGTCGTGGTCGTCACCATCATGGCGATGGTGTTCTGGCAGCTGCCGGCGGTGCTGGTCGTTCTGGCGGCGGTCGTGACCGGTCTGCTGATCGGAGCCGTCAACTCCGCGCTGGTCGTGCGCCTGCGGCTTCCCGACCTGCTCGCCACGCTGGCCATGTTGTTCGTGCTCGACGGCGGACAGCAGATCCTGGCGGGGGGGCAGACCATCAGCCAGAACATGACGCTCTCCAACGGCGAGCTCGCGCCAGGGAAGATCCACGCGGCCTTCCTCGCCATCAGCCGGGGATCGTTCCTCGACCTCCCCAACCCCGTGTGGATCATGCTCGGCATCGCCCTCGCGCTCTGGATCTTCCTCGAGAAGACACGCTGGGGACGCATCTTGTACGCGGTCGGAAGCAACCCCGAGGCGGCGCGCCTCGCGGGTGCCAATGTCGGCATGTACCGCACCGTGGCCTACCTCGCCTCGGGGGTGCTCGCGGCGCTGGGCGGCCTGCTGCTGGCATCGCGCCTGGGGATCGGGACGCTGCTGGCAGGCGACAGCTACATGCTCAGCGGCGTGGCGGCCACCATGATCGGGTTCGCCGTCCTCGGTGCCGGACGGGCGAACGCCCTGGGAACGGTGATCGGCGCCCTGATGATGGCAGTCATCTCGAACGGCTTCACCATGTTGAACGTGCCCTATTACACGCAGCAGACGATCTTCGGCGTGCTCACGCTCATCGCCCTGGGGCTGAGCTTCGTCGTAAGGAAGCGGTGAGCCGCTTCCGCGAGGAGGTGCCTATGCGGAGTTCGATAACCGCCGGCCAGAGCTGGATCGACGACGTCCACCGCGCCGCGCACGCCGTCCGCCGGCGCGTCCTGGATCACACCATCAAGAACAACGGCGGCTACCTGAGCCAGGCGTGCTCCTCGGCCGAAACGTTGGCCACGCTCTATCTGCGGGTCATGCGGCTGGGGCCCAGCGTCTCCCCCCGGATCCCGCCACCGTTCCCGGGCGTGCCCAAGCCCGGCCGCGAGACCTACACAGGTGCCGGCTACAACGGCGCCCACGCGCCCGAGCTCGATCGCCTCTACTTCTCTGCGGTGCACTATGCTCTGCCCCTCTACGCCACGCTGATCGAAACGGGCCGCATGGACGAGCAGGGCCTCGAGCAGTTCAACCGGGACGGCTCGACGGTCGAGATGATCGGCGCCGAACACTCGCCCGGGCTCGAGCTCACGGGTGGCTCGCTCGGCCAGACCTTGAGCCAGGCGGGCGGCGTGGCGCTGGCGCGCCGGCTGCGCGGTGATAGCGGGCGGCAGTGGGTGTACATGTCCGACGGCGAGTTCCAGTCGGGCCAGACCTGGGAGGCCGTGCAGGCCCTGACGTATCACAAGATCGACAACCTCACGGCCTACGTGGACGTGAACGGCCAGCAGTGCGACGGCAAGATGACCGACGTGATGAACATCGAGCCGCTGCAGAGCCGGCTCGAGGCGTTCGGAGCGCGCGTCGTCCCGGCCGACGGGCACGATCCGGAGCAGCTGGCGGCGCCCGCCGAGCTCACCCCCGACGGAAGACCGCTGTTCGTGCTGGCCTACACCAACCCCTGCCAGGGCATGCCGCTACTGGAGCAGCGCCGCCCCAAGCTCCACTACGTGCGCTTCAAGAGCGACGCCGAGCGCGCCGAGTACCAGGCCATGCTCCGCGAGATGAGCGCGCCAACGAGCGGAGGTTAACCATGGAGACCGTCACTCGCGTCCATGCCAGGAATCTCGTCGCCTGGGCCGAAGACAAGCCCACGGTGCTGGTGCTGTCCGCCGATCTCACCGGCTCGACGGAGATCGACCTGTTCCGTGACACCTACCCCGAGCGCTTCTTCAGCATGGGGATGGCGGAGCAGAACATGCTGAGCTTCGCGGGCGGCCTCGCCCGCGAGGGTCTGTACCCCTTCGTGCACACGTTCGCCGTGTTCATCTATCGCCGCGCCTACGACCAGATCGCCGACTCCATCGCCTACCCGCGGCTCCCCGTGCGTCTGTTCGGCTTCCTGCCGGGCGTCACCACGCCCGGAGGGGCGACGCACCAGGCCATCGAGGACATCGCCGTGATGCGCTCGCTCCCCAACCTCACGGTGGTCGAGGTGGGCGATGCCACCGACGTCGAGACGCTCCTCGACCCGGTCCAGGCCGTCGATGGCCCCGTCTACGTGCGCATGCTTCGGGGCGAGATCCCGCGGCTGTTCCCGGCCGACGAACCGCTGCAGCTCGGGCGGGCCCGGCGCCTGCACGGCGGCACCGACATCACCCTGCTGTCGAGCGGTATCTGCACAGAGGAGGCGCTGCGCGCCGCCTCGGCGCTGGCGGACCGCGGCGTGTCGATCGAGCACCTGCACGTCAGTACGCTCAAGCCGTTCGACGACGACTCCGTCGCCGAGGCGGTCGCGAAGCCCCGCTACGGCGTCATCACGATGGAGAACCACACCGTCCTGGGCGGTCTGGGAACGGCCACGGCCGAGCTGATGGCGACGCTCGGCGTCGGCAAGCCGCTCGTGAGGATCGGCATCCAGGACGAGTTCCTCCATGGTGCCAGTCGCCCCTACCTGATGCGGGAGTATGGCCTCGACGCGATCTCGCTGGTGAGGGCCGTCGAAGCGCTGGTGAAGCAGGACCTCGCCATCGGCGAGACGGACCTGCTGGCGGTGCGGCTCGAAGAGGTCCACAGCGCCGCGAAGGCCGAGGCTCTGTGAGCGAGCGCCAGGACCCCTACCGCTTCGCGAGCTCGCGCTTCGAGGTCGTGTACCGGTTGGCCGTGGCGCCGGGCGAGGCGGAGGCTCGCGCCAGGGCCATCGCCCTGGAGCAGACGGTGGAGCTGCCGGACGAGGTCGTGCGCGATCCCGCCATCCGCGAGCACGTCATCGGCCGCATCGAGACGCTGGAGCTTCCCTCACCGGGCGAGGCGCTCGCCACCATCAGCTACGCTGTGGACACGGCGGGCGCCGACCTGATCCAGCTCATCAACGTGATCTTCGGCAACACCAGCATGCAGCCCGGTGTGCGGGTGGAGTCCCTCGGGCTGCCGGAGGAGCTTCTGGACGGCTATCCGGGGCCGCGCTTCGGATGCAACGGCATCCGCGAGCGGCTCGGCGTGACCGGCCGGCCCCTGCTGTGCACCGCTCTCAAGCCCATGGGGCTGAGCCCGGTGGCGCTCGCCGACATGGCCTACCAGTTCGCGTTGGGCGGGATCGACGTCATCAAGGACGACCACGGGCTCGCCGACCAGGACTTCGCGCCGTTCGAGGAACGCGTCGAGCGGTGCGTCGCAGCCGTCGAGCGCGCCAACCACGAGACGGGGGCGCGCAGCATCTACGCGCCCAACGTGACTGCATCGGGCACGCAGACGCTTGCGCGGGCGCGCTTCGCGCGCCGGGCGGGTGCCGGCGCCGCGCTGGTGATCCCCGGTCTGGTGGGGTTCGGAACCGTGCAGGAGCTGGCAGGCGACTCCGCCACGAATATCCCGTTGCTGACGCATCCCGCGTTCCTCGGTGGCTTCGTCGCGTCGCCCGGGGCCGGCATCGCACACGACGTGGTGTACGGCACGCTGCCCCGCCTCGCCGGAGCCGACGCAACCATCTTCGCGAACTACGGGGGGCGCTTCTCGTTCAGCCGCCAGGCGTGTCTTGGCATCGCACAGGCGGCCGCGGCGCCTCTCGGGAGGCTGCGCCCGACCATCCCCGTTCCCGCCGGCGGCATGGTGCTGGCGCAGGTGCCGGAGCTGCTGGAGGCGTACGGCGTCGACGTCATGCTGCTCGTCGGAGGGGACCTTCACCGGGGAGGCCCGGATCTGGCGCACAACGCCCGGGCGTTCCGCCAGCTGCTGATCGGGCACTCCCCACCGATCCCGTGATCCGCATCCTCGCCCCCGACGACCCGGGCGTGCGGGCCCTGAAGGGTTACGTCGACGCCGGCCGGCGCGGCCTGGCTGATGTGGAGGTCGCCGACTGGGACGGCTACCGTGACCGCTTGGAGCGCCTCCTGGCGGAACCGACGCCGAGCGTCGACGCCGTCGCCGTCCCGGGCCACGTGTGGCTGCCCGAGCTCGCCGAGGCCGGCCTGCTGGCCGTGCTGGAGGAGGCCGCCGCACCCGAGCGCCGCGGGGTCGTGCCGTCGCTCGACGTCGACTGTCGCTACCGCGGCCGAACGTACCTGATGCCCCTGTTCAGTGACGGTCACCTCGTGGTCATGCGCGCGGACCTGGTCCCGGCACCTGGCGCCGCACCCGGCCCGGAGGAGCTGCTCGAGCTGGCCCGCGCCGGCCACGACCCGCCCGGTATCTACGGCACCGCGTTGAAGGCCTCCCCGTCGGAGATCTTCCTCGACTGGTTGCCGCACTATTGGATGGCAGGCGGTCGAATCGAGGCCGACGATGGGGTTCCCGGCCTCGATGCCGGCACCGCCGCGAGAGCGCTGGAGAGCTACCTGGCGTTGGCGCAGCTGGCTCCACCCGACACCGTCGACTACGGCAACGAGGAGATCGCAGCGGCGCTATGCGAGGGGCGGGTCGCGATGGCCGCGACCTGGGGTGGGCAGGCGGCGGCGATCTTCGCACGACCGCCGGCTGGAGGCCGCTTCGTCGCCGTGGCGCCGCGCGTGCCCTGGAACGCCGCCTGGGGGCTCGCGGTTCCGGCGCGCCATGACCCCGCGCGCCGCCGCGCCGTCCAGGCCACGCTCCACGAGCTGATGACGCCCGCGCTCGACGAGCGCGTCCTGGCCGAGGCCGGGAGTCCCGTGCTGAGCGCCACCTACGAGGCCGCCTCCGGCGCGCCTCCGGATGGCCCCGAAGGCGGCCGCTATCCCTGGCTGGAGGCTCAGCGCGACATGCTGGCGCGTGCCCGCCCGCTGCCGGCGACACCGCACCTCGACGTGCTCCTGGCGGCCGTGACCGACGCGCTCATCTCGGCCTTGCGCGGCGAGGCGAGCCCGGTCGAGGCGATCGCCGCAGCGTGTCGGCGCATGCTTGGATGAAGGGAGCGTAACGAGATGCCTTACACCATCCTCGACGTCGAGTCGGTGCTCGACTACGTGCGCACGCGACCCGAGTCGCGCCAACGGCTGGACCCCAGCCGCGACCTGCGGGCGGTCGAGGTGGGGGACGGCAACCTGAACCTCGTGTTCAAGGTCTGGCAGGACGACCGGCCCGATAGAACCGTGCTGGTCAAGCAAGCCCTGCCGCACGTGAGGGTGGCCGTGGACTGGAAGCTGTCGCCGCTGCGCGGGCGCTTCGAGGCACTCTCGCTGCGGTCGTTCCATGCCCTCGCTCCGGGCTCGGTTCCCACCCCGCTGTGGTACGACGACGAGCAGTTCGCCATCGGCATGGACAACCTGGTCGGTTACGAGGTCATCCGCCAGCCCATGATCGACGGGCACGAGATCACCGGCCTCGGCAAGTTCGTAGGCACGTCCATGGCCCGAGTGCACTTCGGCACCTCGGACTTCGGCCTGGGCTCGGCCGAAAAGAAGCGCGCCGTTGCGCCATACACCGAGAACACCGAGCTGTGCCGCATCACCGAGGATCTCGTCCTCATGGAGCCGTTCCATGCCGGGCAGGAGCGCAACCACTGGGTTCCCGAGGTCGACGACGACGTCGCTCGGCTCCAGGCGGACGACGGCCTGAAGCGCGAGGTGGGTCTCCTGAAGCTGGCCTTCATGACTCGCGCCCAGGCGCTACTCCACGGGGACCTCCATACGGGCAGCATCATGGGCAAGAACGGGGACCTGCGCATGATCGACAGCGAGTTCGCATTCTACGGGCCCATGGGGTTCGACATCGGCATGTTCATCGCCAACCTCCTCATGAACGCGGTGGCCCAGCGGGCCCATGCCGGCACGCCGGCGAAGCGCCGCAGCTACCGCGACTATCTGCGGCACGAGATCGTCGAGACGATGGGCGCCTACCACCACACGTTGCGCGACGCCTTCGCCAGACCGTCGAACGTCTCCTGGCAGGCGCCGGGCTTCTTCGAAGCGTTCTATCAGACGGTGCTCGAGGACACCTGCGGCTTCGCCGGCACCGAGATGATCCGCCGCACCATCGGCTTCGCCCACGTCAAGGACGTCGACGACATCAACGACCCCGAGCTGCGAGGCGCCGTCCAACGGCAGGTGCTGGCGATCGGCCGGCGCCTCATCCACCTTCACCGCCGCGTCGAGAGCCTCGACGACATTCTCACGGCCTCGCAAGAGGCGTTGGAGTTCTGAAGATGCGTGCCGTTCCGTTGCGTTTCGACGAGAAGGATCGGGTCCTGTGGGTGCTCGACCAGCGCCGCTTGCCGCAGGAGGAGGTCTGGGACGCCGTCCGGGATGCAAGCCAGGCGGCCGAAGCCATCCGCAGCATGCGCGTGCGCGGCGCCCCGGCGATCGCGATGGCCGCCGCCTACGGCATGGTGCTCGCCCACCTTGGCGGCGAGGACCCGGAGAAGGCCGACGCGGCCCTGCGGGTGAGCCGGCCGACGGCCGTCAACCTGAGCTACGCCCTCGACAAGATCCGACCAGCCTGGCACGACACCGGCAAGGTGCTGGTGCTGGCAGCCGAGGTGCGGGCCGAGATCGAGGCCACCGACCGCGCCATCGACCTGAGCGGCGCCTCCGTGCTGCGCGGCCAGGTGCTCACCCACTGCAACACCGGCGCGCTGGCGACGGGCGCCTACGGGACGGCGCTGGGCGCCATCATCGAGGCCTACGAACAGGGCCGCGTGAGCCACGTGTGGGTCGATGAGACGCGCCCCTACCTGCAGGGCGCCCGTCTCACCAGCTACGAGCTGCAGGCCGCAAGCGTGCCCGCGACGTTGATCACGGACTCGATGGCCGCGACCTTCATGGCCAAGGGCGAGGTGGACGCGATCATGGTGGGCGTAGACCGCATGGCCCTCAACGGAGACTTCGCGAACAAGATCGGGACCTACAGCCTGGCCGTGCTGGCGCACCACCACGGCATCCCGTTCTACCCTGCGCTGCCGCTGTCCTCGGTGGATCCGCATCTGGCCACGGGAGATGGCATCCCCATCGAAGAGCGCTCCCCAGACGAGGTTACGCAGTTCCGCGGCCAGAGCATCGCGCCCGTCGGCTTCCCGGCACGCCACCCGGCCTTCGACGTCACCCCGCACCACCTGGTAACGGGCATCGTGACCGAGAAGGGCGTGCTCTACCCGCCGTTCGAGGAACGGCTCCGACAAGCCGTGGCGCCGGCCCCCGAGCCCGCCTAGAGCGTTGCCCAGCGGGCCTCCTTCGAGGGGCCGCCGTTACTCCGGCCGGAGCAGCGGGAACAGGATCACGTCGCGGATGCTGGGGGTGTCGGCGAGCAGCATGGCCAGCCGGTCGATGCCCAGGCCGAGCCCGCCGGTGGGCGGCATGCCGTACTCCAGCGCCGCCAGGAAGTCCTCGTCGAGCATCTGCGCCTCCTCGTCGCCGGCCTCGCGCAGCGCTTGCTGCCGCTCGAAGCGGCGCCGCTGGTCGAGCGGGTCGTTGAGCTCGCTGAAGGCGTTGCCCAGCTCCATCCCGGCCGCCACCGGCTCGAAGCGCTCGACGAGGCCCGGCCGCTCGCGGTGGCGCTTGGCGAGCGGGCTGATGGCCTCGGGATGGTCCATCACGAACAGCGGCCCGACCAGCTCCGGCTCGACGTAGATGTCGTAGAGCTTGTCGTAGATGTGGTTGACCGGCTGCTCGGCGAGCGCCGGCTCGCCGGCCGCGGGCGGATGGTGCTCGGCGACCCAGGCGCGCAGGCGCGCCTCGTCGAGCGGGTCGAAGTCGAGGCCGGCCTCCTCGCGCAGGCTGCCCACGTAGTCCACGCGAGGCCACGGCGGCGTGAAGTCGAGCGTGCGGCCCTGGTACGGGAGCTCGAGCGAGCCCGTCAGCGCCTCGACCAGCCCGCTGTACATGGACTCCACCAGCTCCAGGATGTCGAGGTAGTCGCGGCCGGCCCAGTACAGCTCGAGCATCGTGTACTCCGGGTTGTGCTTGAAGCTGATGCCCTCGTTGCGGAAGTTGCGCCCGATCTCGTAGACCGCATCGAACCCACCGACGATCAAGCGCTTCAGGTACAGCTCCAACGAGATGCGCAGGTGGAAGTCGTAGTCGAGCGCGTTGTGGTGCGTCACGAACGGACGCGCCTCGGCGCCGCCGGGGACCGCCTGCAGCACCGGGGTCTCGACCTCCAGGAAGCCCAGGCCGTCGAGGTAGCGCCGTAGGTAGGCGATGGCCCTGCTGCGCAGCACGAACGCCCGCTTGACCTCGGGGTTCACCATCAGGTCGAGGTAGCGCTGGCGGTAGCGGGCCTCCTTGTCGGTGAGCCCGTGGTACTTGTCGGGCAACGGGCGCAGGCTCTTGACCAGCGGCCGGAACGCCTGCACCTCGACCGTCAGCTCGCCGGTCTTGGTCACGAACAGCGGGCCGCTCACCTCGAGCCAGTCGCCCAGGTCGATCTTCTTCACGGCGTTGTAGGCCTCCAGGGCATCGCGCTGGAAGTAGGCCTGCAGCGTGCCGCTGGGATCCTGCAACGTCACGAAGGCGACCTTGCCCATCTTGCGCACCGTC
>CAYOXR010000114.1:0-8465 GCA_964407955.1 uncultured bacterium
GGGTGGCGCGCTGGTGCTGTCGGGTCTGGCCTTCAAGGCTGCCATCGCACCCTTCCACCAGTGGGCGCCCGACGTCTACACCGGCGCCCCGACGTCGGTGACCACCTTCATGAGCGTCGTCGTGAAGACCGCGGCGTTCGCCGCGCTGATACGCATCGCGTCCACGATCTACCCCGGCATGGAGCCATGGTTGATGACCACCCTGGCCGTGCTGGTGGGCCTCACGCTGGTGGTCGGCAACCTGGCGGCGCTGCTCCAGACCGGCGTCAAGCGCATGCTCGCCTACTCCGCCGTGGCCCACGCCGGCTACCTGGGCCTGGCGGTGCTCGCCGGCGCCAGCGGGGTGCGCGCGGTGGCGTGGTATCTGGCCGCGTACACCTTCATGAACGTGGGGGCGTTCGCGGTGCTCATGCTCGTCAGCGACGCCAACGACCACGGCGACGAGCTCGAGCGCTTCGCCGGGCTGGGCCGCAGACGGCCCGGCCTCGCCTTCGCCATGACGCTGTTCATGTTGAGCCTCGGCGGCATCCCGCCGCTGGCGGGCTTTACCGGCAAGATCCTGGTGTTCCAGGCCGCCATCGCCAGCGGCTACACGGTGCTGGCGGTGATCGGCATCCTCACCAGCGTCGTGGCTCTGGTCTACTACTTCCGCGTCGTCACCTACATGTACTTCCGCGAGCCGGAGTCCGAGCTGCCCGCCTACCACAGCCCGGCGGCGCAGGTCGCCATCTGGGCGGCGGCGCTGGGCACGGTGCTGCTGGGGGTGTTCCCGGGCTGGTGGTACGGCCTGGTCAGCAGCGGGCAGCAGTTGCTGGCGCGCATCTGACGGCGCGGCCGAGCCGCGGCACGACCCACAGGTAGCGTTCACGCGCCCGCCCTCCGGGGCGGGCGCGAACGCGTGCGGGTTGCGCAGCTGGGGCGTTTCCCGCTTGCACGGCGCGCGCTTGCGCAGGCCGGCGCCGGTGCCGGGCGGGCGCCGGGCGTGCGGGTGGCGTACCGCGCGCTCGGCGACCTCGCGCCGGCGCGCGGCTTGCGGCGTGAGGTAAGAAGCCTGTCAGGTGGGGTCGGTTAGTCTAGCTGCGTGCGACGCCAGCCTGGACAACCTGCCCATTTGGCCCGCAGCGCGGGCAGCGAGGTGAGCGCGTGATGGACTTCGAACGCGAGCAGTTCGATAGGAAAAACCTCCCTGAGCGCCCCGTGCGGCCGGCCTACTCTGGAGCGAGCATGGAGTTGACGGGCCTCAAGATCCTCCTGGTCGACGACGAGGAAACCGTCCTGGTGATCCTCAAGGGCGTCCTGCAACGCGCCGGCTACACCCACGTCGTCACGTTGGACGACTCCAGGAAGGTGCTGGAGCGCTTCATGGAGGAGCGCCCCGACCTGCTGGTGCTCGACCACCACATGCCCCACAAGGACGGGCTGGAGGTCATCGAGGAGCTGCGCCCCTACCTGCCGGACTACTTCCCGATCCTGATGCTCACCGGCGACGAGCGCTCCGAGCTAAAAGAGACGGCGCTGTCGAGTGGCGCGAAGGACTTCCTGAACAAGCCGATCAATCCGGTCGAGGTGCGCTTGCGGATCCGCAACCTGCTGGAGGCGCGCCACTTCCACCAGCAGCTGACGAACAACAACCTGCGCTTGGAGGAGATGGTCAGCCAGCGCACACGGGAGCTCGAGGATGCACACGTGGAGATGCTGGTGCGCCTTGCCAAGGCCGCCGAGTATCGCGACGACGACACCGGCGAGCACACCTGGCGGGTGGCGCGCAGCTGCGCGCTCATGGCGCAGGAGATGGGTCTGGCGCCGGAACGGGTCGACCTGCTGCTGCGTGCGGCCCGACTCCACGACGTCGGCAAGATCGCCACGCCCGACGGCATCCTGCTCAAGCCGGGGCGGCTCACCGAGGCGGAGTTCGAGGTGGTCAAGGAGCACACCCGCGCCGGCGCCCAGCTGCTCTCCGGAGGTCGCTCGCCGCTGGTGAAGCTGGCCGAGGTCATCGCGCTGACGCACCACGAACGCTGGGACGGCAAAGGCTACCCGCAGGGCCTGGCCGGCGACGACATCCCCATCGAGTCGCGGCTGCTGGCCGTGGCCGACACCTTCGACGCCCTGACGCACGACCGCATCCACCGTAAGGCGGTGTCACCGGAGCAGGCCGTGGAGGAGATCACCGCCAACAGCGGCACGCAGTTCGATCCCAGGGCCGTCGACGCCTTCCTGGTGGTCTTCGGACGGGGCGAGTTCTTCACGGACGAGCAGTTCGAAGCGGTATGAGCCGTGCCGGCGCGGCGGTCGGCCGCGCCGGGTCCGACACGTGTCGCAAAGCGGCGCTAGAGTGGGCGGCATGAACGCCTACATGCAGCGGATCCTGGACACGCTCGGCTCCCACGATCCGATCGAGGTGCTGCAGGCAACGCCGCAACGGCTCGCCGACCTGCTCGAGGCGATGGCGCCGGCGGACCTGGAGCGCAGCTACGCGCCCGGCAAGTGGGACGCGCGGCACGTCTTCGCGCACCTCGCCGACGTCGAGTTGGCGATGGCCTTCAGGCTGCGCCTCGTCATCCACCAGCCGGGCGTCGAGCTGGCCGCGTTCGACCAGGACGTGTGGGCGACGCGCTACGAGCGCTCCGACCCGGCGCTGGCGGTGGAGGCGTTCCGCGGCCAGCGTGCGTGGACGCTGTCGCTGCTCACCACGTTGACGCTCGACGACTGGCTCGCTGAGGGCCTCCATCCCGAACGCGGCGTCGAGAGCGTCGACCTGATGGTGCGCTTCCTGGCCGGGCACGACATCAATCACGTGGCGCAGTTGGAGACCATCCTGGCGTCGTGAGCGGCCCGGCCAGCGCGGCACCGGAGGCGCCTGGATGCCACCACCCGAGGTGCGAGAAGCGCGGCGGGCGCGTGATAGGATTGCGCCGTCATGGGTATCGAACGCACTTTTGCCATGGTCAAGCCCGACGGCGTGCGCCGTGGGCTGGTCGGGGACGTCGTCGGCCGCCTCGAGTCGAAGGGCTTCCGTCTCGTCGCCATGAAGCTGATCCAGGTCACACGCGAGCTCGCCGAGCGGCACTACGGTGAGCACCGCGGCAAGCCTTTCTACGAGGGGCTCGTCGACTTCATCACCAGCGGGCCGTCGGTGGCGATGGTGGTCGAGGGCGAGAACGCCATCCTGGAGTGGCGCAAGATGATGGGCGCCACCAACCCGGCGGACGCGGCCCCCGGCACCGTACGCGGCGACTACGCTACGCTCATCGGCGAGAACGTCGTGCACGGCTCCGATGCGCCGGCCACGGCGCAGCGCGAGATCCAGATCTTCTTCGAGCACGGCGAGCTGCTGCCCTAGCGGCTCGGTTCCGGGGCGGCCGGGCGGGGCGCCGCGCCGCCCGACGCGATGACATCGCCCCTGAGGTGAGGGTATGCCCGGATTGTCCGAACGCGTCAAACGGCTCAAGGCGTCCTCCACCATCGCCTTCAATACCCGGGCGGAGGAGCTCAGGCGCGAGGGCGTCGATGTCATCGCCATGACGGCCGGCGAGCCCGACTTCCAACCACCCGAACACGTGATGGAAGCGGCGCGCGAGGCGATCGCGCGGGGCTTGACGAAGTACACGCCGTCTGAGGGGACGCTCGAGCTGCGGCGCGCGGTGTGCGAGAAGTTCTCGCGCGAGAACGGGTTGAGCTATGAGCCCGACCAGGTGATCGTCTCCGCCGGCGGCAAGCAGGTGCTCTACAACGCCTTCCAGGCTGTGCTCGAGCCCGGCGACGAGGTGGTGCTCATGGCGCCGACCTGGGTGAGCTACCCGCCGCAGGTGGAGCTGGCGGGAGGGGTGGCGGTCGCTGTGCGCACGCGCCCCGAGGACGGCTTCCTGCCCGACGTCGAGGCGGTTCGCGAGGCGATCGGTGAGCGCACCAAGGTGCTCCTGCTCAACTCGCCCTCCAACCCCACGGGGGCGGTGTACCCTCCGCAGCTGGTGCGGGCGCTGGTCGAGCTCGCCGTCGAGCACGACCTGTGGGTGTTCAGCGACGACCTCTACGAGCACCTGATCTACGAGGGCACCTTCACGCCCTCGGCGCGCTTCGCGCCGGACCGCACGCTGGTGGTGCACGGTGCCAGCAAGGGCTACGCGCTCACCGGCTGGCGCATCGGCTACGGCGCCGGCCCGGGGGAGCTGGTCAAGGCCATGAACCGGCTGCAGAGCCAGGTCACCAGCGGTGCCAACTCGCTGGCCCAGCACGCCACCGTGGCGGCCCTCAACGAGGTGGAGAAGACCCGCGCTTTCATGACCATGACCCGTGAGGCCTATCGCCAGCGTCGCGACGTGCTGGTCGATGGCCTGAACCGCCTGGGCCTCAGCACGCCCAAGCCGCAGGGGGCGTTCTACGTCATGGCGGATGTCACCCCCATCGACCCCGACGAGGGCAAGGCGGCGCTGCGGCTGCTCGAGGCCGCGCGCGTGGCTGCCGTGCCCGGCACCGACTTCCTGGCGCCTGGGCAGGCGCGCTTCAGCTACGCCACCAGCCTGGACAACGTGCGTGAGGCGCTGGCTCGCATCGAGGCGTTCCTGGGCTGAGCGGCGCCCGCTCCTTGCGTGGGTGCCTCAGGCGGGGCCGGCGTCCAGCCGACGGAACTCCAGGGGTGCCTCGCCGTACACCTGACGGGCGAGGGACCGCACCGCGGAGCGCAGCCCTTCCTCCAAGACGGGATGGTAGACCGGCATGGCGAGCAGGTCCGCCAGGGACAGCTCGCGGTCGATCGCCAGGGCCAACAGGTGGGCCAGGTGCTCGCCATCCGGGGCCATCATCTCCGCGCCCAGCACGCGGCCGTCGCCGCGGCGCGCGTAGAGGTGGAGGCGGCCGGCGTTGCGGCGCATGCCGATCGCCCTCGACTGCCGCGAGAAGTCGACCTTGCCGGTGACGACGTCCTCGCCCTGCAGCTCGGCGAAGGTCCGCCCCACCAGGGCGATCTCGGGATCCGTGAAGGCGATGGTCAGCGGCACCCGCCGGCGGAAGCGGGCGATGCCGTGCAGCGCATTCCAGGCCGCGATGAACCCCTCGTCGGACGCCTCGTGCATGACCACCCGGTCGCCGCTCGCGTCGCCGGCGAGGAACACGGGCAGGTCAGCGAGCTGGGTGGTGTGCGGGTTGCAGTGGGGGAGGCCCCGCTCGCCCAGCTCGACCCCGAGCGTCTCCAGGCCGAGGTCGTCGACGTTCGGTCGGCGTCCCAGCGAGGCCAGCACCGCGTCGACCTGCACGGCGTCGCCGCCGGCCGTGACGCGCAACCCCCCGCCCTGTGGCTGCAGCTCCACGCCGTGGCCGAGATGGACGGGGAGCTCCGCGGCCACCTGCGCCGTGGCGTAGGCACTCACCTCGGGGTCGGTCAGAGCCGCTACGCTGTCTCGCAGCTCGAAGCCGGTCACGTCGAGGCCCAGGCGCGCCAGCGCCTGGCCCAGCTCCAGCCCGACCGCCCCCAGGCCCAGCACCGCCAGCCTCCGCGGCAGGTCGGGTTGCTCGAACAGGGTGTCGGTGGTGAGGATGCGGTCGCCGAACGCACGCCAGGCGGCCGGCACCGAGGGGCGCGAGCCGGTGGCGATGATGGTGGCGCGCGCCCGGATACGCTCCTCGCCGCCGTCGGCGCGGGTCACGCTGAGCTCGTCGGGCGCCAGGAAGCGGGCGCGGCCGGGCAGGTTGCGCTCGCCGACCTGGTTGGTGGCCTTGAGGTTGTGCGCCGTGAGCCGGTCGCGGTAGGCCCGCACCCACGCCAGCGCCTGCGGCAGGTCGACGCTCAGGCCGTCGCCCCCGCGGATGCCTACGGCCGCGAAGCTGCCGCGCCGGTGGAAGTCGTTGGCGATGTGGATGAGCGCCTTCGACGGCATGCAGCCCACCCGCGAGCAGGTGGTGCCGTAGGGGCCGTCGTTGACGATGACGAAGTCGTCGGTGGCCTTGCGCACGATGCCCAGGGCGGTGAGGCCCGCGGTGCCTGCCCCGATGATCGCGACGTCGACGTTGCGCATGCCATACCTCCGCGAACCGCTCCGCTGCCAGTCTCGCACACGCGCGCCGGCCCGGCCGTCACGTCCGGGGCATGGCGCCGCATCGTCCTGGCTTGCGCCGGCGCCGCGGGAGCGGCCGCGACCGGGACGACCTCGCGGGCCGCGCGGCGGGCCGTGTCAGACGCGTAGTCCGCGGTGTCCGTGCAGACGCGGGCGAGGCGGGGCGCGGGCGTCGCTCACGGTAGACTCGGCGCCAGGAGGCGGCATGCCGACACCCGACGTTCACTTCAGGACGATCATCGAGCCGTTCCGCATCAAGGCGGTCGAGCCCATCCGCTTCACCACCCGCGCCGAGCGCGAGGCGGCCCTCGAGCAGGCGGGCCTGAACCTCTTCAAGTTGCACGCCGACGACGTGCTCATCGACCTGCTCACCGACTCGGGCACCGGTGCCATGTCGAGCGAGCAGTGGGCGGGCATGATGCGCGGCGACGAGAGCTACGCCGGCGGCCGCTCGTTCTATCGCTTCGAGGCGGCCGTGCGCGAGATCACCGGCTTCCGGCACATCCTGCCCACGCACCAGGGGCGCGCCGCCGAACGCATCCTGGCCGGCGTCGCGCTCAAGCCCGGCGATATCGTGCCCAACAACACCCACTTCGACACCACCCGCGCCAATGTCGAGAGCGCCGGTGCGACCGCGCTCGACCTGCCCATCGCCGAGGGGCTGGAGCCCGAGAACCGTCACCCCTTCAAGGGCAACATCGACGTGGCGAGGCTCGAGCAGGTGCTGACCGACAACCCCGGCAAGGTGCCGGTCGCCATGGTGACGGTCACCAACAACTCCGGCGGGGGTCAGCCGGTGAGCATGGCGAACCTTCGCGAGGCCAGCCGGGTGTGCCACGCGCACGGCGTGCCGCTGTTCCTCGACTGCTGTCGCTTCGCCGAGAACGCTTACTTCATCAAGCTGCGTGAGGACGGCTACCGGGACAAGACGCCCTTGGAGATCGCCCAGGCGATGTTCGCGTGTGCCGACGGCGCCACCATGAGCGCCAAGAAAGATGGCATGGCCAACATCGGCGGCTTCTTGGCCATGAACGACGACGCCATGGCCGAGTCCGCGCGCAACCTGCTCATCCTCAGCGAGGGCTTCCCGACCTACGGGGGGCTGGCAGGCTACGACCTGGAGGCCCTGGCGGTCGGCTTCCACGAGGCGCTGCAGGAGTCCTACCTGCGCTACCGTCTGCGCAGCATCGCCTACCTCGGCGAGCGGCTCACCGGCATGGGCGTACCCATCGTGCAGCCGCCCGGCGGCCACGCCGTCTACATCGACGCCAAGGCCATGCTGCCGCACGTGCCGCAGAGCGAGTTCCCGGCCTGGGCGCTGTCGCTGGTGCTGTACCTGGAGGGCGGCGTGCGCTCGGTGGAGATCGGATCGGTGATGTTCGGCAGGCAGCCCGACGGCAGCGAGAAGCCCGCGCCCATGGAGCTGGTCAGGCTGGCGTTCCCGCGGCGCGTGTACACGCAGAGCCATGTCGACTACCTCGCCGAGGTGCTGGAGCACGTCAACGGTTTGAAGCAGCGCATTCGCGGCGTGCGTCTGGCGGAAGCGCCCGCCGTGCTGCGGCACTTCAGCGCGCGGCTCGAGCCGGCGCACGGCAGCCTGCTGGCGTGACCCCGGCCGCGGGGCCGCGGCGCGGGCCGAGCGTCGCGCCGGCCCGCCCCGGCGGACGTCACAGCGGCGTGGCGACGCCAGGAACGGGCGCGCCGCCTGCTCGGGTCGAATCCGGCTTCAGTACAGGTAAGGCAACAATCGCGCGGTTCGCCTGGCCCAGTCTCGGTAGGCGTCGCCGTAGCGCTGTTCCAGATACGCCGAGAGCTGAGGGATGTTGACGAACACGAAGCCGGCGATCTCCGCGATCACGATGGCGATCGCCCATGGGGAGCGCGCCAGCAGCGCCCAGCCGATGCCCCACAGGATGTCGCCCAGGTAGTTGGGATGCCGCACGACGGCGAACGGGCCCTGCGTGTAGAGCTTGCCGCGATTCTCCGGCCGCGCCTTGAAGCGCTTCCGCGCCCACTCGGAGAGGCTGTTGAGGGCGCCGCCTCCCAGGAACAGGATGACCGCCAGGGTGTCCCAGCCGTCGAGAGGCCGGCCGCTGCCCGCCCCCAGCAGGCCGAAGCCGAGCTGGTAGATCGCGATACCGGCGGTCACCACGCTCATCTCCGACCAGCGGAAGCGGCGCTCGAGCAGCACCAGCGCCGTGGTGCTCATGCGCACGAGCAGGATGATCGCGAAGGCCAGCAAGACCGCGCGGCGGGCCGGGTCGCCGGGCGCCCAGCTCACCCCGAGCCACCCGCCCACGGTGGTCGTCCCAGATCCCACCAGGAACCAGCCGACCAGCGCCACGGTGAGCAGGTGCGCGCTCACCATGGCTCGCCTCGGCCAGCGCGACACCTCGGCATGTCCGTACATCTTCC
>CAYOXR010000115.1:0-15142 GCA_964407955.1 uncultured bacterium
GCGCCTGGCTGGCGCTGCGACCCTCGAGCGCGGCCAGCACTTCGTCGCCGCGCACGCTGCCGGCCCGCGCCAGGAAGCCGTGCTCCCCGGCCGCCACCAGCTCGGTGAGCGCCAGGTCGTACCCCTCTTGGACGCCCGGACCGGTCCCCATCGAGGTGCAGAAGCACGTGGCATTGGCGCGGCCGCACTCGACGGCGACGACGAACGCTCCCTCGCGACGACCGGCGTAGCCGGCATCCACCACGTCCGCCCCCATGAGCACGCGATCTTGTATGCGGATGGCAGCGACGTCGCACGGGCGTACCCCGAGCAGTGCCAGCTTTGCCCTCGGCGGCGGCTCGGGATCGAAGCGCAGCGCCCCGTCCTGCCGGCCCTCGACGCTGAGCAGGTGGACCTCGGGGGGGTGCAGCACGCGCTTCCAGGCGTGGGCGCCGACCGTGTAGCCGAAGCGCTCCTTCGCCTCCGGCGCATCGTCCGGAACTTGCCACAAGTGGTAATGGCCGGCTCCGGCCTCGTCGCGCCAGCCGGTCGGCAGGGCGTCGCCCGGGCCCACCTCGCCGAGCTCGAGGGCACCGCCCTCGACCCTGGGCGCCACCACGGCGTAGCCCCGCTCGGCCAGAGCTTCGACCAGCCGCTCCGGCGCGTCCGGCGCCAGCCAACGCGCGCCGGAGCTCACGGGCGCCGCCCCGCGGAGTTGGCGACGACGCACGCGGGCCGTGGCCCGTCCCTACCGGAGACCTTCGCCACGCTGCCTCCTCGCGGCGACCGACGTACCAGGAACACCCTACGACCCGGCGCGTGCGCCACCCACTGCAATCGACCGACAGCCGCTGTGGGACTTTCGCCGACGCCCGGCGGACCCGACGTGCCTCTCACCGACCACGCACGCGCCCCTGGTAGAAGAGGGCCATGCGCCTGCGCCTCGCTCTCGCAGTGCTCGCCCTGTCTGCCACCGCCTTCGGTGCCGGGCAGTCGGTCGCAGCGTTCCGGGTGGGCGTGATCGTCTCGAAGGAAGGCACGGCACGCGTAGCAGGGGACGCCCAGTCGCTGGCGGCCATCGCCTACGCGTCACGCCTGCGCGCCAACGGCGGCGTGTTCGGGATCCCGCTGAAGGTGGAGGTCGAGGACGACGCCGGTGACCCCGCGCAGGCCCTGAAGGCCGCGCAGACGCTGGTCGCTCAGGGGGTGGACGCGCTGGTGTGCTGTACCGTTCCGGCCGTCGCCGTTCAGGTGGCGACGTGGGCCGAACACACCGGTGTGGTGGTGTTGTCGCCATCCATCCTGCAAGGCGTGGACGCGAAGCCGTACTGGAGCTTCTCGTTGGCCCCGCGCGACCTGGACGCCCTGGCGGCGGTGGTCGCCGACGCCCAGGCCACGGGCGCCTCCAGCATCGCCTTGATGACGCTCGACAACAGCTTCGGCGACGCGGCGCTGGCGGACGTTCGCGCGCTGGCGAAGGACGCCGGGATGAGCTTCGCGGGCGACGCCCGCTATGCGCCGGGCGCCACCGACTTGACGCCCGAGGGACTGTGGATCGCCACGCGGCAGCCCGACGCGGTGATCGTGTGGGGCCTGAAGCAGGACCTTCCGGTGGCGCTCGCGGGGCTGCGCCGCCGCGGCTACGAGGGCCCGGTATACGGCCGCACGGCGCTGCTGCGGGCGGTGGCAGGCAACCTCGATCTGAGCGGCCTCCAGGGGGTGCGCTTTGCGGTCGCGCCGATCACCGTGGCGGCCGGCCTGGGCTCGAGCGACGATCCTTGCGCCGGCGCCGCTCGCACCGCGGCGAGCCGACTGCAGGCCGTGTACAGCGGCGTCCTCGACTTGCCGTCCGCGGCACCCGTGTATGACGCCCTCGACCTGCTCAAGCGCGCCTTCGAGCAGGTCGCTGCGCTGCATCTAGGAGGCGATGCCCTGACCCAGCAGCGCCAGGCGGTACGCGACTCCCTGGTGGGGCTGCCGCCGACCTGCGGTGCGGGAGGCCTCTACGACTTGCGGGAGGGCGAGCGCGACGCGTTGCGCCCCAAGGGACTCGCCATCGCGGAGGTCGAAGGCGGCCGGCTCGTGGCCGCGCCGTGACGGCGCGGCGCACGCCGCGCGCCGACGGTCCCCGCCAGCCGACCTGGGAGCCAGCGGACGCCGCGGTACACTGGCGGCAATGATCGAGAAGCTCAACACCCTCATGGACGAGTTCGAGGCGCTTGAGCGAAGTCTCGCCGACCCGGCGTTGTTGGGCGACACCGGGCGTTATCGCGAGGCCATGCAGCGCTACAGCGAGCTCAAAGGGATCGTCGACGCCTTCAGGGAGTACCGAGACGTGACGCGGCAGCTTGCCGAGGCGCACGAGCTCGAGTCCGACCCCGAGCTCGGCGACGAAGCCAGGAGCGAGGTCGCACGGCTTCAGGAGCGCGCCGACGCGCTTCATGCGGCACTGGAACGCATGCTCCTGCCCAAGGATCCGTTCGACGACAAGGACGTCATCGTGGAGGTGCGCGCGGCGGCCGGCGGTGACGAAGCCTCGCTGTTCGCCCGTGAGGTCCTGGAGATGCACGCCCGCTATGCGGAGTCGCTGGGCTACTCGGTCGAGGTCCTGGACTCGCATCCTACGGATGTCGGCGGCCTGTCGAAGGTCTCCTTCGAGGTGCGCGGCCGGGGCGCCTACAGCCACTTCAAGTACGAGTCGGGCGTGCACCGGGTGCAGCGGGTGCCGGCCACCGAGGCCCAGGGCCGCATCCATACCAGCACGGTCACGGTGGCGGTGCTTCCCGAGGCCGAGGACGTCGACGTGGCGCTTTCGCCGTCGGACTACCGTGTGGACGTCTACCGCTCCAGCGGGCCCGGCGGCCAGTCCGTGAACACGACGGACTCGGCGGTGCGGATCACGTTCCGGGCCGGCACCCCTGAGGAGATCGTGGTCACGTGCCAGGACGGCAAGTCCCAGATCAAGAACAAGGAGAAGGCGCTGGCCGTCCTGCGCGCCCGGCTGTTGGAGCGCGAGCGCGAACGGGCCATGGTGGAAGCGCGTGAAGCGCGACTGGTGCAGATCGGCAGCGGCGAACGCAGCGAGAAGGTGCGAACCTACAACTTCCCGCAGTCGCGCGTGACCGACCACCGCATCGGCTACACCACCAGGGACCTTCAGGGCGTGCTGCTCGGGGACCTTGAGGAGCTGACGGCGGCCCTGGCGGAAGCGGACCTGGGTATGCGCTTGGAGGAGCTGGCCGAGGGGATTCGCACGGGCGAGGCCGCCACGGCCGGGGCCGGTGGCACGGCGTGAGTTCGTCGTTGCCGCGGCAATTCTCCTCGACTCCCAGGGTCGAGTCCTGCTCGTAGGCAACGACTGGCAAGGCTATGGAAACGTGCGTTACACGCTGCCCGGGGGCGTCGTGGAGCGTGGCGAGTCGACGCTGGATGCCTTGCGGCGCGAGGTCCGGGAAGAGACCGGCCTGGTCATCACCGAGGTGACGCACCTGGCCTACGCCGTGCACGTCGAGGACCGGCGGCGCAACGACCGTGCCGTGTCGTTCGCGTTCCACGCCAGCTACGACGGTCTTCTCAACCCTCGCGACCCCGACGGCTTCATCGTGGAAGCGCGCTTCTTCCCCGCCGAGGACGTCAAGAGCATCATCCCCATCGCGCCCTTGCGCGACCCGCTGGTCGCCTACCTGCAGGGGACACGGCCGGGCACGTTCTATTCCTACAGTGGGTGGGACGGCCGCGGCATGACGCCGGTGTGAGGTGACGCTCCGCCGATCCGAGAGCTCGGCGCTGGACCCTTCGCGCGCACGCCGCCTTGCGCGGTGCGCTGGTAGCATGCCGGCATGAGCACCGCCGGGCCGCTCACCCCCGCCGACGCCGTTGCCGTCGTGGCTGGCGCGGCGCCCGCTCCGCTGCGTGAGACCGTGGCCCTCGACGACGCGCTGGGCCGCGTCCTGGCCGCCGACCTCGCCAGCCTGTGCGACCATCCGAGCGTCGACAACTCCGCGCTCGACGGCTATGCCTGCCGCGTCAGCGACACCGCCACCGCCACCGCGACCACGCCCGTGAGCCTGCAACTGGTGGGTGAGGCCCCGGCGGGCCGCCCCTTCCCAGGCGAGGTGCGAGCCGGCCAGGCGGTGCGCATCTTCACCGGCGCGGCCCTGCCCGCGGGCGCCGACGGGATCGTTCCCGTGGAGGCGAGTCGGGAGCCCGCGAAGGCCGGCACGGTCGAACTGCACGCGCCGGCCCGGCAGCAGGACGTACGCAGGAAGGCCCAGGACCTGGTATCCGGACAGGTCTATCTAGTGCACGGGCGCCGTCTGGACGCCGCCGCCCTCGGCCTTGCCGCCGCCATGGGACACGGCAGCGTGCCGGTTGCCAGACGACCGCGTGTGGCGCTGTTGACCACCGGCGACGAGGTGGTGGCACCCGGCCGGCCCCTGGCCCGGGGCGAGGTCTACGACAGCAACGGCGCCTCGCTGCTGGCGCTCGGAGAGGCCGCCGGGGCCGCAATGCTGCGCCTCGAGCGCGCAGGCGACGATGCGCGGGCGCTGACCGATGCCCTCACCGCGTCGGGACCCGTCGACCTGTTGCTCACCTCCGGCGGCGTCTCCATGGGACGCTACGACGTGGTTCGCGACCTGCTCTTCGAGCACGGCACGGTGCTGTTCTGGAAGCTCGCCATGAAGCCCGGCGGCCCGGCGCTGTTCGGCCGGCTGGACGAAACGCCCGTGCTGGGGCTGCCCGGCAATCCGGTCTCGAGCATGGTCGTGTTCCTCGTGCTGGCGCGCGCCTTCATCGACACCGCCCTGGGACGCAGCGACGCACCGCCCTACTTCGCCCGGCGCGAGGCGCGCGCGGCCGCCCACCTGCGCTCGGCGCCGGCAAAGGAGAGCCTGGTGCGCGTGAAGGTCCGCGAGAGCCCGTCTGGCG
The DNA here is from genome assembly GCA_964407955.1 of uncultured bacterium. Lineage (GTDB taxonomy): Bacteria > Deinococcota > Deinococci > Deinococcales > Trueperaceae > JASBRS01. The sequence continues at coordinate 4,909 of CAYOXR010000115.1, forward strand.
CGGTGGTGACACCGTTCGAGAACCAGTCGTCGGGCGTCCTTCGTTCGATGGCCGAGGCGGATGCCCTGGCCGTCGTGCCTCCGGGCCGGGACGTTCCCGAGGGCGGCAGCGTGGAGATCATCCCGCTGGCCGCGCACCTGCGATGAGGCGGCGACGGTGAGCCCGGGTCGGGCGCGGAGCGGCCGAGGGCCCGAGCCGCTGCCGCGCAGCTTCTACGCGCGCCCCGCCGACGAGCTGGCGCGCGCGCTGCTCGGCCAGGTGCTGTCGGTGGAGCGGGACGGGCGCCGCCTCGACGCCCGCATCGTGGAGACGGAGGCCTACCTCGGCGAGCAGGACCTCGCCTGCCACGCCTCACGCGGCCGCACGCGGCGTACCGAGACGCTCTACGGACCACCGGGCACGGCCTACGTCTACCTGATCTACGGCATGTACCACCTCTTCAACGTGGTCGCGCTCGCCGAGGGCGATCCGCACGCCGTGCTGGTGCGCGCCGTCGAGCCGCTGACGCCGCTCGCCACACGCACCGACGGTCCCGGCCGGCTCACGCGCGCACTCGGCATCGACCTGTCCCACAACGGCCTGGAGCTGTTCGAGCCGCCCGTCAGCCTGCTGCCGGGCCCGCCGCCGGCCGACGTCGCCGTCGCCGCGCGCATCGGCGTGGACTACGCAGGCGACTGGAGCCGCGCGCCCCTGCGCTTCCTGGATGCGGGCAGCCGGCACGTCTCGCGCCGAGCGCGAGCGTCCTGAACGCGGGTCGGCCTCACGATTGCGTGGGGAACTCCTCGTGCGGCGTACGGCTGGAGTCGCGCACGCCGGCCTCGAAAGGCTCGACGTGCACGGTGGTCACCAGGTCCGAGAGCTCGTGATGGATGCGCGCCTCCAGGCGTCCGACCAGGCGATGCGCGTCGCGCACGCTCAGCTCCGGGTCGACGAACACATCGACCTCCGCGAAGCGCGCCCGACCGGCGCGACGCGTCCTCAGACGGTGGTAGCCGAGGACCTCCGGAGCCTCGTCCAGCACGGCCAGGATGACCCGCTCTTCGGTCTCGGGCAGGCGTTCGTCGAGCAGGCCGGATACGGAGGTGCGCATCACCCCCATGCCGGTGCCCACGATGTTCACGGCCACCAGGATGGCGATGATGGGATCGAGGGGCCGGAACCCCGTCAGCACCACGAGGATCACCGCGACCAGCACGCCGACAGACGTCCACACGTCGGTCAGCAGGTGACGGGCGTTGGCCTCCAGCGCCGCCGAGCGCTCGCGGCGCCCGGTCCGAAACAGGAACGCCGCCAGCACGCCGTTGACCGCCGCTGCGACCGCGGCGACCACGCTGCCCAAGGCCACGTGGGAGAGCGTCTGAGGTTGTAGCAGCCGCTCGATCGCGGCGATGAGGATCACCACGGCGGCGATCAGGATCAGCATGCCCTCCAGCACGCTGGACAGGTACTCCGCCTTGGCGTGGCCGTAGGGGTGACGGTAGTCGGGCGGCGTGCCGGCCACCCACATCGCGATCATCAGCGCCGTGGCGGCCACCAGGTTGACCAGCGACTCCGCCGCGTCCGACAGGAAGCCCATGGAGCCCGTCAGGGCATAGGCGCCGAACTTGAGGATGAGGATGACGACCGCACCGAAGAGGCTTATGCGCGCCGCTCGTCGCCTGACGGTCGCACCGGCGTCCCCCCCGGACGTCACGCCCCCGGCCCCTCCCGGTCCTCGTCGTCTTCCGGCTCCTCCTCGTGCGCCGCTCCGGCGTCATCGCCGGGCGCTCCTCCAAGCACCTCTTCGGGATCTGCGCCCGCCGCCAGGGCCTGCATGATCTCGTCGAGCTCGTCGCCCTGGAAGTCGGTCACGGTGTCCGCGATCAGCGCCTGCGCCCTCTCCGCATCGGCCTCGGGCACGAGCACGACCGCAGCGCCCACGCTCCCCGCGCCGAGGTTGGAGAGCACGTCGCTCAGGAGCTCGGCCCCGCGCACCATGGCGACCATGCCCTCCTCCTCCAGGAGGGCGGCCACCATCTCCGCCAGCGCCTCCGCCGGCGCGACGTCGACGACGGTCCAGCGATCGCCGTTGAGGACCACCGTCTGCCCCTTCACGAGCCGTGACCGACGAGGAAGGCGTGCACCAGCGCCCGGTACCCTGCCCGGGCGACGGCCAGGCTGTCGACGTCGACGCTCTCCTGCGTCGTATGTGCGAGCTCCTCGTCGCCCGGCCCGAAGCCGATCGCCACGCCCCCCGACCGGACCAGGTGCGGCCCGTCGGTCGCGAACCACCAGGTGCGCTCGCGCAGCGTCCGTCCCGCCGCCGACAGCGCGGCCCGCAATGCACCCCGCGCCGACTCCACCACCGCGCCCTCGCCCGGCGCCAGGTACGACCCGACGGAGCGCGGGAACGTCCGCTTCAAACGCCCGTCCTCGCTTTCGGCGTGTTCGTCGGGCACGATCACCTCCACCCGCGGGTCGTCGGCCAGCGAAGCCAGCAAGGCCGTCACGCTCGCTTCCGTCTCGCCGGGGATGGTCCGGTAGTCGATGGTCAGTACGGCGCTGCCCGGGACGACGTTGACGCCACCCTCGGGGTAGGTGACGAGCTGCGTGGGCGTGGCGCTGGCGCCGACGAGCGGACCGCCCCGGGGCAGAGCCGCCGTTTCCAGTCGCTCGAGGAAACGCGCCGCGTGGTACAGGGCGTTCTCGCCGAGTTCGGCCTTGGCCGCGTGCGCGATGCGGCCCGGGAAGCGCACCTCCACCTCGACGCGTCCGCGGTGGCCGAGCATGAGGTCGAGCTTGCTGGGCTCGCCCAGCACGACGACGTCGACGGGCAGGGTCTCGCCGAGGACCCGCGCACCCAGTCCGCCCGCCTCCTCCTGGACGACCCCGGACACCACCAACGTGCCGGTGAAGCCGTCCGCGGCAGCGTCGGCCGCCGCCAGTGTCATGCACGCCAGGGCGCTCTTCATGTCGCACGCGCCGCGGCCCCACAGGCGCCCGTCGACCACCGCTCCCGACAGGGGGGGTTGCGGCCACAACGATGCGTCGCCGGCCGGCACGGTGTCCAGATGGCCGTTGAGCATGACCACCGGGCCGTCGCCACGCGACAGCACCCCGATGGCATTGCCGGCATCGTCACGCCGCGCCTCGTCGAAGCCGAGCGCCTCGAATGCGCCGAGGAGCACCTCGGCGGCCGGCGACTCCTGCCCCGACGGGCTCGGAGCCCGGATGAGGTCGGCTGCGAGCGTGATCAGCCCGTCAGAATCCATGTCAGGCATCATACGAACTTTCATATCGCGGCCTCCCCCGCCGCTGGCTATGCTCCCGACATGTCGGACGTCGCCTGGGACTGCAGCGCGTGCGGACACCACAACGACGTGGGCGCCACGTGCGAGGCCTGCGGGGTCGCCAAGCGCTACCTCGACGACCCCCCGCTCGACCTCCCCTACCCGCCGCACCTGTCGCACCTGCCGGCGTTCTACGCCGCACTGCTATGGGCGGTAGCGGGCGGCGCCGGCGCGCTTGCGCTCCTCATGCCCGCGTGGCGCGCGGCCTTGGGGCTGGGCCCCGTCTACGTCGCGTTGGCAACGGGCTCGGCCCTGGCGGCGGCGTGGTCGTCGCTCACCTCGGCCTTGTGGCAACGGCTGTTCAACGACATACGGCTGGAGGTGCCCCGCTCGGTCCGCAGCGGCGAGGACTTCGATGCGACCCTGACGCTCGTCCCGTATGACCACGTGGAGCCCGTCAGCGTCGGCTTTCGCTTGGTGGACAACTTCTACCAGCACGTGCAAGGCAGCGTGGAGACGCGAAGCCGGAGCCTCGGCCACCAGCTCGCGCTGCTCGGCGAGCCGCTCAGCGGGCGTCACACGCACGTGCTGCACGCGCGCTTCCAGGCACCGTTCCCAGCCACACGGCACACCGACGTCATCGCCGAGGTGCTGGCATCGCTGCTCGGCATGATTGCCTTCCTGGTGCCCGGACTGGCCTTCACCGCGCGCAACCTTCGGGAGCACGGCGGCTACTTCGTCAGCGCCAGCGTCCGCGTGGGGTGGCTGAGGCGCACGTTCAAGAGACGCGTCATCGCGTACTACATCGGAGCGGATCTCTACGTCGGCTGACCGCCGTGCCCTCCCCCGGCCGAGAGCTCGTCGTCGGGCCACCACTGGCGCTCGTGCAACGGCACGCGCCCGTCCGTCAGAGGCGTGCCCTCTGCGCGCAGCAGCGCGGCCTGCAGCTCGCCATGCCCCACCTTGTACGTCGACAGCCCGCCGGACGCGTTCACCACGCGCTGCCACGGCACATCCCCGTCCGCGGCACGCAGGCCGCGTAGCACCGCGCCCACGGCGCGCGCGGCCCCGGGTCGGCCGGCCAGCAGCGCGACCTGACCGTACGTCACCACCCGACCCTGCGGGACGCTCCGAACCACGCGCAGCACGCTTGCGCGGAAGCTCTCCATGCTCGAGTGTAGCCGTCCTCGGCGAGCGTGAAGGCGCCTTCATGGCCGCCAGGCGTGACGCGCGACGCACGCCGCTACACTCCGGCATGCCACCTCGTCATCTCCTCCTCCCCCTCCTGTGGCTGCCGGCGGCCATGCTCTCCCTGGCGCTGGCCGCCCCCCTGCCGCTGCCGGCGCAGGAACCGATCCCCAACGCCGATCCCGCCCTGGAGGCCGCCCTGCTTACCGCCACCAACGCCGCCCGCGCCCGCTTCGGGAAACCCGCGCTGTCCTTCGATGAAGGGCTCGCCAGGGCGGCGCGTGAGCACGCCGGCGAGATGGCGAGCCTGAACTACTTCTCGCACGGCTCACCGGTGAGCGCCCACGACACCCTGCCCAAGCGCCTCGCGCTTGCCGGTAGCCCGCTGGTGGACGTGGCCGAGAACCTGGTGATGCTGGGCGAGAGCAGCGGTGACACGCACGATGCGCAGACGGCGGTTCAGGACTGGTTGAACTCGCCCCATCATCGCGCGAACCTGCTCAACGGCCGATATGACCGCGTCGGCTTCGGCACGGCCAGGAACGCTCAGGGACAGCTCTTCATCGTGCAGGATTTCGGCGCCCAGCACATGCAGCTCCTGGCCGCCACGGTGACGGAGGCGCAGCGCGCCGTCAGCGAGCTCAGCGTGACGCTCCGCCTCGATGCCGCCGCCAGCGTGCTGCTCGACGTCTCCGGCAGCCCCGAGCAGACGCGCTCGCTGCCGGCCGGCACCACGACGGTCTCGCTCTCCAGCGAGGCGACGGGTACGCTCACGCTGGTCGTGGGCGTGGCTACGGGCGGCAATCACTACCTCATCGACGACGGCGGCAGCGTCGACGTGGCGACGGGCAGCTACCGACCCGACCCAGGCCAGCCGCGTAGCCATCTGCAGATCACTGCCGTGCGCGTGCGCCGCACCGACGGCAGCGGCGTGCGCCTCAGCCTCGCTTACGCCGCGCCAGCCTCCGCCGGGCTTGCCCTGTTCCTGCAAGGCAACTACCAACCTGCGGCGCGCGTCTCGCCCGACCACTTCCAGCTCTTCTTGCCGGCGAGCCTGGGCGTCGCCACCGTATCCGTCGGCATCGACCAGGGAGGCGGCAACGTCGACATCGTGCACCGCTTCCACATCGATGCCGCCGCGACGCTGCCCAAGCTGCTGGCGGGGCCCGGGTCGACGCCCTGAATCGAGGCCGCCGCGCGCGGCGCCGCGCAGCCCGCCCGACCCGGTCCCCTCGGGTATCCTCGGCGGCGTGACCGCTCCGCTCGCGCTCACCGTCCGCGTCGCCGCCTACCTGTTCCTGCTCGGCATCCTGATGGTGGTGCTGTCCCCGGTACCGATGCTGTCGCGCCGCTTCCCCCGCCTCTACCTCGCCGGCTTCGCGCTGGCCGTGCTGAGCCTGCTGCTCGTGCTGGCCGGAGCGCTCCTGCTGCGTTGAGCCCGCGCCCGGCGGCGAGCGGCGGTGACGGGAGCGGAACCGCTCCCGCCCGGCTGCTAGAATGGCGCTCGCCGGGCGCCCGGCGCACGGGCCGGAGAAGCCGTCGGCGGCCCGTCCCGGGCCACGCGCACCACGCGAGGAGGGATCGATCATTCGGGCGCACGTCATCACCTTCGGGTGCCAGATGAACGAGTACGACACCCACGTGATCCAGTCGGAGCTCGTGGCAGGCGGTCACAGCCTCGTCGACCACGCGAGCGACGCCGACCTGGTGTTGCTGAACAGCTGTGCCGTGCGTGGCAAGCCGGTCGAGAAGGTGGCTTCGTTGCTTGGCGAGCTGCGCAAGCAGAAGCGAGCGGGCCGACCCCTCGCCATCGGCCTGCTGGGCTGCCTGGCACAGCTCGAAGAGGGACAGACGCTTGCGGACAAGTTCGATGTCGACATCCTCGTCGGCCCGGGCGCCCTAACGGACATCGTCCCGGCCGTCGACGCGCTCGAGCGCGGCGATGGCCGCCAGCGGAGCCTGCGCTTCCGCGACGATCTCGACACCGTCGTGCCGCCCGCACCCGACGCCTTGACGGGGTTCCTGACCATCATGCGCGGCTGCAACCACCACTGCACGTACTGCATCGTGCCGACGACCCGGGGCCCCGAGGTGTCGCGCCGGGCCGAGCTGATCCTGGCCGAGGCCCGGGCGATGCAGGCCAAGGGCGTGCAGGAAGTGGTGCTGCTAGGCCAGAACGTCAACTCCTACGGCCTGGGCGACCCCTCGCTGCCGTCGTTCGCCGAGCTGCTGCGGATGGTGGCCGCGGTGGGCATCCCTCGTGTCAAGTTCACCACCAGCCACCCGATGAACTTCACCTCCGACATCATCGACGTCATCGCTTCCGAGCCCAACGTGTGCAACTACATCCATCTGCCGGCCCAGAGCGGCAGCGACCGCGTGCTGAGGCGCATGGCCCGCGAGTACCGGCGCGAGCGGTATCTCGACATCATCCGCGAGATCCGGGACAAGGTCGACGGTGTGGTCATCAGCACGGACCTGATCGCCGGCTTCCCGGGTGAGACCGAGGCCGATTTCGAGGCCACCCTGTCGCTCTACGACGAGGCGCGCTTCGACCACGCCTACATGTTCGTGTACAGCGCGCGCCCCGGCACGCCGTCGTTCGCGCGCTTGGAGGACCTTCCGCGCAGTCTCAAGGTGGAGCGCCTGCAACGGCTCATCGAGCGCCAGAAGCGCTGGTCGCTTGCCTCCAACCGGGCCTTCGAAGGGCGCGAGCTGCGGGTGCTCCTCAAGGACCTCGGAAGGGACGGCAGCTTCGCCGTCGGGCACTCCGACCAGAACCACACCGTGCTGGTGCCGCAGGCGCAGGTGCGCCGCATGGGGCTCGAGCAGGTGCGCATCAGCCAGGCCACCCCGCACACCCTCTACGGCGAGGTGGTGGGCGCACGGCCGGGGGCGGTGCCGCTGGCCATGGCGTCGTGACCGCCGGCGCTGCCGCCGACGGCCACCTTCCCGCGGCCGGTGGCATGGGCGGCGTCACGCGCGACCTGGCGGCTACCGTGTTCGTCGCGTGGCGCGGGAAGCTCCTGATGCACCGTCACCGCAAGCTGGGCCTGTGGCTTCCCTGTGGCGGTCACGTCGAACCGCATGAGCTCCCGGACGATGCCGCCGTACGCGAGGTGCTGGAGGAGTCTGGCGTGCACGTCGAGCTCGTCGGCGACCCGCCGCTGACGCCCCCGGGGCCGCGGCAGCTGGCGCGCCCGCGCGGCGTTCAGCTCGAGACCATCGCGCCGGGACACGAGCATATCGACCTGATCTATTTCGGTCGCCCGGTCGAGCCCTACGACGGTCGCATCGATGGCGACGAGGAGGGGCTCGGTTGGTACGACGCCGAGGCCTTGCAACGTCTCGACCTCACCGAAGAGGTCCATGCCTGGACGCGCCTGGCGCTGGCGGAGCTGGCGTGAGTCGCGCGGGTCCGTGCCCGTGTCCGGCGCCGCCGGATCGACGTCGCGCGCCGGCGCAATGCGCCGCCAACTCCGTCGGTCACGCTTGTCCGGCGATGCGATCGGTGGGTATACTCTGGTGCCGCCGATTCCGCGGCGGGTGGCGGGTCTCCGCGGAGGCTGACGGGGCGTAGCGCAGTCTGGTAGCGCACCTGCTTTGGGAGCAGGGGGTCGCCGGTTCGAATCCGGCCGCCCCGACCATCTTCGCGACCGGGACCCGCACCGCGCGTCGGCGGTGCGGGTCCCGGTCGCGTCCTGTCGCAGGCCCGCCTGGTCGTCGACCGGTCGTCAACCGGTGAGCTCGTCCGGCCGCCCGGGCGGGATGTTGTGGTTCACGTGGAAGAGGTTGCCCGGGTCGTAGCGGCGTTTGACCCCCGCGAGCCGGTCGAAGTTGCCGCCGTAGGCGGCGCGCACGCGCTCGTCCCCCTCCTCCATCAGGAAGTTCACGTAGGCGGCGCCGACCGAGTAAGGGTGGAGGGCGGCGTGGTAGTCGCCGACCCACTGCCGCAGCGCGGCCACCCCCGCCGGCTCGGCGGCGGTGCCGATGATCGTCTGCGACCACACCGCGTCGCGGTGGCGGTAGGCGGTGGCCGACGGGTCCACACCCCCGGCCGCCCCGGTGACCGGGTAGAGGTGAACCTGCGACAGCCGCGTCGGAAGGGTGCCTCCCAGGCGAGCGTGCGCCCTGATGGCGTCGGAAGACAGCGCCGGCATGTAGTCCGCGCGCCAGTAGTGCTGCAGGCCGGCCGGCCCGAGCGGATCGAACATCGATTGCAGTGCCGGGAACGGCATCTCGTGCACGGCGTGGACCAGCGGCTCGGCCTCACCGAGCAGCGGCGCGACGAGCCGGTCGAAGGCGTCCCTGGGGCCGTTGAAGCACCATACGGCGCCGGAGGCGTTGCGGCCGTGCAGCTCCTCGGGGAACGCCGGCACGGGCGGCACGCAGGCGAACGCGAAGAAGCCCCCGAGCTCGACCGGCGCCTCGCTCAGCAGGCGCTGAAAGCCAGAGAGCGCGGCTTCCGCCAGCTCCATCGGCCAGAACGTCGACCCGCCGACCACCGTGGTCACGGGGTGCGCCCGGAACAGGAAGGAGGTGACGACCCCGAAGTTGCCGCCACCCCCGCGGAGGGCCCAGAAGAGGTCTGCATTGGCGTCGGCAGACGCCGTCACCACGCGGCCGTCGGCGAGCACCAGCTCGGCTTCCAGCAGGTTGTCGATGGTCAGCCCGAACGCCCGCGTGAGGTAGCCGGTGCCGCCCCCGAGCGTCAGGCCGCCGACCCCGGTGGTGGAGAACACGCCGTTGGGTACCGCCAGCCCGAAGGCGTGGGTGGCGTGGTCCACCTCGCCCCAGACGCAGCCGCCACCCACCCTCACGGTGGCGCTGCGCGGGTCCACGTGGACCCCGCGGATGCGGCCGAGGTCCACCACCAGGCCGCCGTCGACGGTCCCGAGCCCGGCGACGTTGTGGCCGCCGCCGCGCACCGCCAGCGCGATGCCCTCCTCCCGGGCGCAGTCGACGCAGGCGATGACGTCGGCGACGTCCGCCACCCGCGCGATCGCGCTCGGCCGCTTGTCGATCATGCCGTTGTAGACGTGGCGGGCGGGGTCGTAGCCGGGGTCGGTCGGCAGGAGCAGCTCGCCGCGCAGCCTGGCTCGAAGCTCCTCGGCGTAGCCGGGGGAGGCCACCGCCACGTGCCCGGTCGTCTCGATGGTGTGCCTGTCAGGGTCTCTCACTCTCGCCTCCATCTCGTTCACGGGTCGACCGACGACGGTCTCGCAGGCGCCGCCGATCGCTAGGGGGTGCGTCCGTCGAGCACGGCTCGCTCCGCTGCGCTCTCGCCACTCCGGGCGCCGCCCCGCCGGTGCGGCCGGCGTGCCAGCAGGGCCCGCAAGGCGATCGTGGGCCGGAGCAGGCTGCCGGGCGGTGCCAGCATGCCGAAGCTGTCGGCGAACGCCTTCCCCACCACGGGGCTGCGGTGGGCGGCGCGGATCACACGAGCGGTGTAGGCCGTCACGATGCGCCAGGGAAGTGGGCGCGCGCCCTCGATCGCAGGCTGCAGCAGGTCGGTGCTGGTCACGAAGGTCCAGGCGGCGTCGACCACGGGGCGGCTGGCGCGGAAGAACGCCCGGCCGGCGCCGCCAGGGCCGTGCCTCGCCAGAACACGGGCGAGGGTCTCGGCCTGCAGCGCGGCCACGCTGATGCCGCGACCGTAGATCGGGTTGGTGGAGCACAGCGCGTCGCCGATCACGATCAGCCGCTCGGGCAGGCGCGGCAGCCGCTCGAAGCGGCGACGGACGTTGGCCGGGTAGGCCCCGGTGACGGCGTCGCCG
>CAYOXR010000116.1:0-4473 GCA_964407955.1 uncultured bacterium
TCGAGATCATGGTGGACACGAACGGGTTGTCGACGGCCAACAGGTTGGGCAGGGCGTGGCCCGCGGCCTGCGTCAACAGCTTCGTGTCCAGGTTCGCAAACGGCACGTACTGCCTCTTCACCGTCACACCGGGGTGCGCGGCCTCGAACGCCTTGGTGTAGTCGGCCAGGGCCTGGATCTGGCCAGGGGTGTTGAAGTAGTCCTCTTCCGTAAGCGTTATCGATGTCTGCGCCAACGACAACCCGAGCGCAGCCAACATCGCGGTGGCCAGGGTTGCCACCACCCAGAAGTGCATCCTCTTGAATCCGTTCACGGTAGCTCTCCCTTCCTGGTTCATGGCGGAGGACGAAGTTGACAGAGGCTTAGGCGGCTGAACAGTCGGGGTCCCTGTCACTGGTTCATCGGCCACTGCCTCCATCTCACGAATCGTGCACTCTGAGCCATCGCTATCCCTTCACCGAGCCGGCCGTGAGGCCGCTCGCGATGTAGCGCTGTGCAACCACCAGCATGATCCCGGCCGGCACCAGGGCGAAGGCCGAGGCGGCCATCACGGCGCCCCAGTCGGTCGAGTAGTTGCCGAGATAGGTGTAGATCCCCAGTGTGATCGGCAAGATGCCGGTGCCGTTGAGGATGGTCAAGGCGAAGATGAAGTCGCCCCAACCGTTCAAGAACGCGAACACCGCGACGGTGATGACGGCCGAGCGTGCCAGTGGGATCACGATGCGGCGGAACGTCGTCCACTCCGACGCACCGTCGACTCTGGCCGCGTCCATCAACTCGTTGGGCAGGCTGAAGAAGAACGCCCGCAACACGAGGACGGCGAAGGGGATGGCGTACGTGCCGTCGGCGATGATGAGCCCTGGAAACGTGTTCACCAGGTGGATCCAATGGAAGATGATGAACAGGGAGGTGGCCAGGACGATGGAGGGGACGATCTGGGCGACGAGCAGGGAGCTGACGATGACGACCGTCACCCGCAGGCGGTACTTCGAGAGCGCGTAGGCCGCGGGCACGGCCACCGCCAGCGCCAGCAGAGCGGTCCCTAGGCCGACGAAGAGGCTCGTCAGCACGTTGCCTGATTGCGCGTGGAGGACGGTTCGGTAGTTCTCCAACGTCGCGGCGTGCGGCAGCCAGTAGAACGTGCCGCTGAACAGCGTCTCGGTCGACTCGAACGAGCCGACGATGATCGCATACACCGGGAACAGCACGACCACCAGGGCGGCGGCGGCCGCGAGCGCGCGGAGCAAGCGCATGGCCCCCGACCACTGCCGGCGGGTCATCGTTCCCCTCCCGAGCTGCCCTGCAACGAGTCCCGGCTGAGCCACAGGTACAAGGGCGAGCAGATCAGGGCCAGCACGAGCAGCACGTTGTTGAGGGCGGCGCCCTGGCCGAAGTTGAACTGCTGGAACGAGAGGTTGTAGGACCAGGTCGTGATCAGCTGGCTGGAATTGGCCGGTCCCCCGCCGGTCAGGCCGATCACGAGGTCGAACACCTTGACGGTGAACACGAACCCGAGGAGCAACACGATCTCGATGACCGGCAGAATGATCGGCACGATGACGAGGAGGAGCCTCTGCCACGGGCCGGCGCCGTCGATGCGGGCCGCTTCCGTGACCTCCGTCGGCACGTCTTGGATGGCGCTGTAGAGCAGGACGGTGAAGAAGGGCACGCCGAGCCAGATGTTGGCGATGAGGACGGTCCACAGTGCCAGGTGCGGGCTGTTCAGCCAGTCGATCGGGTGGTGAGCCAGGCCGACGGCCATGAGGATCTGGTTGACGGCCCCACCTTCGAACTGGAACAGGAACTTGAACATGACCCCGGTCACGAACAGTGGCAGGAGCCAGGGCACGATGACGAGCGCGCGCCCCACCGTCCTTCCCGGGAACTCGGTGCCGAACAGCAAGGCGAGGGCGAAGCCGATTATGAACTGGAAGAACAGCGAGCCGAACGTGAACTCAAAGGTGTGGATGATCGCCATCTGGGTCGTCGGATCATGAAAGATGTAGCGGTAGTTGGCGAGCCCGGCGAACGGCGCGGCGAACTTGGCGATCGTTGCGGGAGACGTGTGCTCGAAGCTCAACATCAGGTTGTAGATGATGGGTAGGAGGAACGCGAAGAGCAGGTACGCGACCGCAGGGGTCAGGAAGAGCCAGCCCGCGACCTGCCGGCTCCTAAAGGCAGATCGCCATGGCGGCCGGCCGCCGCCTGAGGACTGGGACGGCCCAGTTGCGCCGGACGTTGCCGGCGTGGGCGCTGCGGCGCCCGCCTGCGTGCTCTCGTGCATCCGAGCCAAGTCGGCCCTCACTCCCTAGGGGTCGCTGGATGGCCGCCCCAGGCGGCTGGACATCGCTTCGGGCGATAGGTCGGCTAGACCGCCTCCCTTGCGCAGGTAGACCGGGATGCGCTCCAACGGCGCATCCGCTGTCACCCAACCACTCTTCTCGACGGGCTTCCCCGTCCAGGCGTCCAGCCACGACGCCCCCACGGGGAGATAGACGTCGCGCTGCCGCGCGCCTTGTTCGGTCACCGGGGCCACCAGCACGTCCGGGCCGAACATGTACTGGTCGGCCACCTCCCACGCCGGAGCCTCTCCCGGGAACTCCAGGAAGAGCGCGCGCATGACGGGGAGCCCGGTGGCGCTGGCCGTGGCCATCTGCTCCATGACGTAAGGGCGCAGCCTCTCGCGCAATGCCAGCTGCTCGCGGATCAGGTCGTACGCCTCTTCTCCGAAGGACCATACTTCGTTCGGCGCCCCCGTCTGGTCCGAGCCGACGAGCGGGCCCGGCTCGCGCACGCCATGGAGCCTGAACAGCGGGCAGAAGGTCCCGAACTGGAACCACCGCACGACGAGCTCCCTGAAGTACGCCGATTTCGGATCGCCTTTCCTGAACCCGCCGATGTCGGTCGTCCACCACGGGATCCCCGCGATGCCCATGTTCAGGCCGGCTGGGATCTGCGCAGCCAGCGCCTCGAACGTGGACTCGATGTCGCCCGACCACACCGCCGCCCCGTAGCGCTGACTTCCCGCCCAGGCGGAACGGCAGAGCAGCACCACGCCGTCTTCGCCGCTCTCCCTCAGCCCCTCGTAGAAGCCGCGGGCGTGCTCTCGAGGGTAGACGGCCTGCACCTCCGAGCCCTCGCCGATGTAGTAGCGGGCGCCCTCGGGGTTGTCGGCGAGGATCTCCGGTTCGCAGGCGTCGAGCCAGAACGCTCGGATGCCGTAGCGGCCATACCCGGCTTTGACCTTCTCCCAGACGTAGCGGCGAGCGTCGGGATGGGTGGAATCGTAGAAGCGCATGAAGGCCGGACCGTCGGTGCCCTTGTCCCAGAACGCGAGGTGAAGCGGGAGGCCCGACACGTTGCGAACCAGCAGGCCCCGCCGGTCCATCTCCGCGTAGTTCTCGCTGTTGGGATTGACCGTCGGCCAGACCGAGACCATGAGCTCGACCCCGAGCTCGCGCAACTCGTCCACCATCGCCTGAGGGTCCGGCCATTCCACCGGGTCGAACCTCCACTCGCCCTGGCGCGACCAGTGGAAGTAGTCGCAAACGATCACCGAGAGGGGCAAGCCGCGGCGCTTGTACTCGCGGGCGACCTCGAGGAGCTCGTCCTGGTTGCGGTAGCGGAGCTTGGACTGCCAGAAGCCGGAGGCCCACTCCGGCAGCATGGGTGGCAGCCCCGTTGCCGTCGCATAGTGGCTGACGATGTCGGCCGGCGTGGCGCCCGTGGTCACCCAGTAGTCGATCTGGCGGGCTGCGGCTGCGGCCCACCTCGTGCGGTTGACGCCAAGCTCGACGCGGCTTTCCCCCGGCATGTTCCACAAGAACCCGTAGCCGCGGCTGGAAAGGGCGAACGGCACCGAGACCTCGGTATTGCGCTGGACGAGGTCGATGACGGCCCCCTTCTGGTCCAGCAGGCCGTGCTGGTGCTGGCCGAGACCGTAGAAACGCTCCGCCGGGTAGGCGTCGAACGTGACCTCGCTGCGGTACAGGTCGCCGCCACCGCGGCGGTAACGCCGCTGGGGCGGCGACGTGAAGTGGGGAACGCTCTCGGCGAACAGCTCCGCGCCGTCCGCTCGGAGGAAACGCACCAGCGGCGGGAAGCGGGCGAAGCGCTCCTCATGGTTCTCGTAGACCTCGACGACGAGGTCCCCGTTGCGCACCCGCGCCCGGTCCCCCAAGATTTCGACGTGGGCATCGCTGGCTCCGGGCGCACCCAAGGCACTGCCGGGCGTCTCGGTTGCGAATGCCCCCAGCGTTGCGCGCACGCGCGCGCCGCTCTCGCCCCATGCGTCGACCTGGAGGACCTCGCCGCTCTCGCGCACGGTTACGCCAGACTCGCTGCCAGTGAACGTTGCCATCGTCTTCCTTGCCGCGCCAGGGGCCGAGGCCAAGCCCAGGGAGAAACGCTGACGACGATGAAGTCCTGTTGGAACCCTCCGGACGAGCCCGGTTGGGTCCCCGGTGACGGGCC
>CAYOXR010000117.1:0-7006 GCA_964407955.1 uncultured bacterium
ACCGCTCCCGAACGAGATGGCACAAAGGGATGGCGCCGGGCCCTTGCAGGGCCCGGCGCCCGGGTCTGCTCCTTCATCGGGGACCACCCCCCTTGTGGTCCTCACTGTAGGCGTCCGCTGCCGGCCGATGCAAGCCGGCGCGACACGTCGGAGGACAACGGCCGCCCAGGCGCTCAAACGAGCGCGAGCGGGCGCTCGGCCCGCGGCGTCACCTCGCCGACCACCCGCACGGACGGGAATCTCCGTGCCACCGCCGCCAGCAGGGCGTCGGCGCGTTCGCGCGCCACGGACAGCAGCAGCCCGCCACTCGTCTGCGGGTCCAGGGCCACCAGCCAGCGCACCTCGGGCACGCGCTCGCGGCCGCTCACCTCGCCCGCGACGAAGCGGCCGTTGGTGGTGTGCGCCTTGGTGAGGATGCCGCGCCGGAGCGTCTCCTCCGCTCCCGGTAGCAGGGGAAGCGCCGCCGTGTCGATGCGCAGCGTCGTCCCCGACGCCCGCGCCATGTGCAGGGCGTGCCCCAGCACGCCGAAGCCCGTCACGTCGGTGGCGGCGTGCACCGCTCGGTGGAGGTCGGCGGCGAGGTCGAGGCGGTTCACCTGGCGCATCGAGCGCAGCGCCGGCACGAATGCCTCGGCGTCGATCTCGTCGTTCTTCAACGCTCCCGACAGCGTGCCCGTGCCCAGCGCCTTGGTCAACACCAGCAGGTCGCCGGGCCGCGCGCCGGCGTTGCGCCACAGCCGTTCGGGATGCGCCGTGCCGGTCACGCTGAAGCCGAGCTTGAGGGTGTCGTCCTCGATGGAGTGCCCGCCGGCCAGTAGCGCGCCGGCCTCATCGATGACCTCCGTGGCGCCGCGCATGAGGCTGCCCAGCACCTCGTCGGGCAGGCTTCCGAGCGGGTAGGCCAGGATGGTGAGCGCGGTGGTGGGGGTGCCGCCCATTGCGAACACGTCCGACAGCGCGTTGGCGGCGGCCACCGCACCGAAGTCGACGGGGTCGTCGACCACCGGCGTGAAGAAGTCGAGCGTGTGGATCAGCGCCACCTCGTCCGACACCCGCCACACGGCGGCGTCGTCGAGCAGGTCGTGGCCGACCAGCAGGTCGGGGTGACTGCGGCGCGGCAGCGTCGCCAGCAGATCGGCCAGCGTGCCCGCCGCGATCTTCGCCGCACAACCGCCTTTCTGGACGGTGTGCGTGAGGCGCAACCGGCCGGCGGGATCGGCCCCGCGGGCCGGGCGGTTGGTCAGGTCCATGCAGACATCGTCCTCCCGTGGCGGGGCGCGCAGGCCGCCCGCCGTGCCCGCGTCATGCGCCCCTCAGGTACTGCAACACGGCCTCGAAGTCGCCGGCGAACGCCACCGGCCGCTCGTGCCGGGCGCGCGCCTTGGCGTAGAGCCGGTCGTAGTAGTGCTCCAGCAGCGTCTGCACCCACCAGCGGTGCACGCACGGCTCGAACCAGGCGTCGGCGGCCTCGGCCTGGCGCATGGCTTTGATGACGCCGTCGGTCCGGCCGCCGCCGAGACGCTTGCGGATGCGCTGCGTGTCGCCCTCCAGCCGCTCGCGCGCGGCGCTCACGCCGTGGCTCCGGGCCGGAGCCAGCACGTACTCCTCCACGATGCTGCTCACGCGCTCGGCCATGGGCGTCTCCAGCACCACCAGCTCGGCGCCGCGCATCGCGTCCATCAACGGATCGGGCAGCGTCCGGCGCCCCACGTAGCGCGACTCGTCCTCGACCACCAGCCGCTCCGCGGGGTCGAGCAGGAGCTGCGTGGCGATGGCGTTCTCGAAGCTCTGCTGGCTCGGCTGCGCCGCCTCCTCACCGCCGAAGGCGCTGCCACGGTGCCGGGCCTCGCCCTCCAGGTCGAGGACCTGCGGCGTGTCCGGAGCCCCGCGAAGGGCTGCCAGCAGGCGCGTCTTCCCGGCACCCGTTAAGCCGCTCAGCACGCGCAGGCGCTTGCGTTGCAGGGAGCGCGGCAGTGACGCCACCACGTGACGCCGCAGCGCCTTGTAACCGCCGCGGACGCGCACGACGTCGGCGCCGCGCTCCGCCTCGACGATGAACCCCAGCGCCAGCTCGCTGCGCAGGCCGCCACGCCAGCACGTCACGGCCGCCGGGCCCTCGGCGCACACCCGCCTCCACGCCTCGATGCGCTCGACCAGGTGCGGGCCGGCGAGCTCATAGCCCAGCGCGATCGCCGCCTGCTGCCCGGCCTCACGGTAGCGGATGCCCACCTGCTGCCGCTCTGCGTCGGTCATCAGCGGCAGCGTCCGGCTGAACGGCATGACGCCCCGCGCAACCTCGACCGGCGCGCGCACGTCGATGAGCGCGCGAGCGGGCTGGCCGGCGCCGGTGGGGTAGAGCTGCTGCGGTTCGAGGAGCATCACGCACCAGGATAGTCGACCCTTCGCCGTGGCGGTCCGCGCGCACGACGTCGGCGCGTCGGCCGGCGGTGTCGTGGCGGCGGTATCCTCCGCTCGGGAGGACACCATGCAGCTCGACACCCGTCTCGGCGACATCCTCGACGTCCAGGCTGACATCCTGGTCGTGAACCTCTTCCAGGGGACCCGCGAGCCCGGCGGCGCCACCGGCGCCGTCGACGCCGCCCTCGGCGGGGCCCTGCGCGAGCTGACGGCGTCGGGCGACGCCGGCGGGCGCCTCGGCGAGACCAGCGTGCTCTACCCCCGCGGTGCCCTGCCGGCGCGACGCGTGCTGTTGGTCGGGCTCGGACCGCAGGCGACGTTCGATGCCGAGGCGGCGCGGCGCGCGGCCGCGGCCGCGGTGCGGCGCGCGCTCGAGCTCGGCGGCGGGCGGCTGGCGACGGTCGTGCACGGTGCCGGCGCCGGTGGGCTCGAGCCCGAGGCGGCCGCCCAGGCGACCGCAGAGGGCAGCCTGCTGGCCGCCTACCGCTTCGTGGGCTGGAAGCACCGCGCCGAGCCTCCCGCCGAGCTCGACGCGATCACGCTGGTGGAAGCCGACGGCAACCGCCTGGAGGCGGTGCGCCGCGGCGCGGCCGCCGCCCAGGCCATCGCGGCGGGGGTGAGCCTGGCACGCGACCTCGTCAACCGGCCGCCGAACGTGGCGACGCCCGCTCATCTCGCTGAGGCAGCGCGCGGTCAGGCCGAGCGGTTCGGCCTGACGGTCGAGGTGGGGGATCGCGCCTGGGCGCAAGAGCGCCACATGGGCGCCTTCCTGGCCGTGGCGCAGGGCACGCGCAATGAGCCTGCGTTCGTCGTGCTGGAGCACAACGCCGGCGCGGACGAGCTCCCCACGGTGGTGCTGGTCGGCAAGGGCGTCACCTTCGACTCGGGCGGGCTGTCGCTCAAGACGCGCGAGGGCATGGTGCCCATGAAGAGCGACATGGCCGGCGCGGCAGCGGTCCTGGGCGCCATGCAGGTCGCGGCCGAGCTCGAGCTGCCACTGCACCTGGTGGGCCTGTGCCCGTGCGTGGAGAACATGCCCGACGGCGCCGCCTACCGCCCCTCGGACGTGTTGGTAGCGGGCAACGGCGTCAGTATCGAAGTGCTCAGCACCGACGCCGAAGGGCGCCTGGCGCTCGCCGACGCGCTCGCCCACGCGCAGCGCTACCAGCCCGACGCCGTCATCGACCTGGCGACCCTCACGGGCTCCTGTGTGGTGGCGCTGGGCAAGGGGGTGGCGGCGGGTCTGTTCAGCAACGACGACGCTCTCCGCGAGCGGCTCGAGCGCGCCGGCGCCGCCAGCGCCGAGCGCGTGTGGCCGCTGCCGCTCTACGACGACTACCGGCGCGCCATCGACTCCAAAGTGGCGGATGTGCAGAACAGCGGCGGTCGGAACGGCGGGGTGGGCACCTCTGCGGCCTTCCTGAAGGAGTTCGTGAGCTACCCCTGGGCGCACCTCGACATCGCCGGCATGGCGCTCGCCGACAAGGCCGAGGGCTACCGACCCGAGGGGGCTACCGGCTTCGGCGTGCGGCTGCTGGTGGAAGCGCTGCGGAGCTGGTAGCCGCGCCGCAACCCGGCAGCCGGAATCCGACGCTGGCGGCGGGGCGGCCGGCCCATGCCCGCGCCGTCGGCCACGCCGTGAACGGGGTTGGCGGGGCGCGGAGGCGGCTGCGAGCCCGCCGTCGTAGGAGTAGGATAGGCGCGGACATCAGTCAGGCGACGGGGTAGCGGTCGCCACAGGCGCACACGCTCGAGATAGTGTCGGTGCGCCGGCGGCCGCGACGATCCCCGGGTGGTTGCGGAAGTGCCGCGGTCGATACCGGTCCTCTGGTCCGGAGACCGTAGCCCCTGACCCGGCTCGTAGGGGGTGCGAGCTCGGGAGCGCGTGCAGTAGGTCTTACCGAGCGCTTGCAGGGTGTCCCCGGCGCAAGCGTCGCGAGCGGCCGGCTCGGCCGATCCGACGTCCGCGCCGGTATGGCGATGCCCGCCGCGGCAGAGCCGGACGGGCCGCACCGAAGGGGGAACGTATGCGCAGCCACTCGGTCGTCACGCACCCACCCTCAGCCCACGAGCCTGGAACGCTGCCCCGGGGTCGTCGGTGACACCCGTCACGGCGGGTCGGGCCCGGAGCCGGGCGAGCCGCAACCGGCGCCGCGGCGCGATCCCCGCCACCCTCGCGGGGCTGGTGCTCCTCGGGCTTACCGCCTGCAGCTCCGGCCCCGGCCCCAGCATCACCGTTCAGGGGAAGGTCGTCGACATCACCGGCAACCCAATCCCGAATGCCAACATCCTGGTCAACAGCACCCCCACGTCGACCGCGACGGATGGCACCTTCGCGGTCACCGGCGTGACCACCCCGTACGACGTTGCGGTCTACCTCGACGCCTCGATCGCCATCTCCTCTCGGCCGACGGTCATGGTGTACCAGGGCCTCACCCTCACCCAGCCGACGCTCACCGCCCCGGCAGGAACGGGTCCGTACTACGGGGACAACGTCGGCGGCACCATCGGAACCCAGCTCACCCAGACCCCTTCCGAGAAGGGGTTGCTGATCGCCGGCGGCCCGGGATACTCATATGGTGGGACGGAAGGACTCGACTACACCGACACCGTGAACGGCGCCTTCGGGCCGCTGTCCCTGACCTGGTTTGGAGGCGCCAGCCGGCCGACCACGGTCTTCGCCCTCACGGCAGACGTCGACTCGAACGGCATGCCCACCGCCTACACGGGTTATGCCGCCACGTCGCTCACACTCGCCGACGGCGTCGACCAGACCGCCGTCGACGACACGCTGTCCAGCAATGGTCTAACCACGCTTCAGGAGACCGGCACAGTTACCGGTCCCAGCGGATACACGCTCGTCAATAGTTCCAACTGCAGTCAGAACAACTCCTGCCTGAACGTCGGCAGCACGCTCTTGCTGCGCTTCACGAAGGGAGCGACGGGTGCCACCTTCGCGGTCGGCCGTGGCACCACCAGCTTGAACGTCCCGCACGACGCCGGCGGCACCATCGGCTACGCCCTAGCCGCGCGCGCCGAGCCGGCCGGAGCGACGAACGACGACATATTCAGCGCGGCCCTGTTCGCAGCTCCGAACGCGGGCGCGGGAACCTCGAACAGCCTGACGCTCCTCACCCCGCCGGACCCGCTCTCGCCATCGAACGGCGCGACGGGCGTCACGACAGGCACGAGCTTCAGCTGGGGGGCACTCAGCAACAGCGTCTACGCCGTCAGCCTGGGCCCCAGCAGCAGCTCGGACACGACGGATCCGCAGATCATCGTTCTGACCGCCGGCACGCAGATGACCCTGCCGGATGTGTCCGCGTTGGGGGTCCAACTCCCCAGCCAGGTTCAGTACGACTACAACCTCAGCGCGTTGGGACCGTTCGCGTCCGTCGACGCGGCGGTGAACCAGCCACTCCTGCTCGACGCTGCCCAGGAGATCCTGGGTGGGATCTTCTCGACGGGGGCCACCTACCCCATCATGATCCCCTTCTTCGTGCCGGACCTGCGGGTCGCGCAGGGGGCGAGGTTCACCTTCACCACGCAGTAGCCGCGCAATAGCCGCGCAATAGCTTGTAGCCTGCACGCGGGGGGCGCCCGAGATCGGGCGCCCCCCGCGTTATCGGACGTCGAGGCGCCGACGAGACACGTCGACCACGACGACGGCAGAGCAGACTCGGGCCGGGCCGCGCCAGCCGGCGCGCGGCCGGCATGCTTGGGGCGCCGGACTCAGCTCCGGCCGAAGGTCTCCAGCGCCGCGGGCTTGTTGCCGAGCACGCCCTCGATGCGCTCCATCACGTCGGGCGTCAGTTGCTCGGCGACGTCGATGGCCTTCATGTTCTCGCGCACCTGCTCGGCGCGCGAGGCTCCGGTGATGACGGTGCTGACGTTGGGATTCTTCAGCGCCCAGGCCAGCGCCAGCTGCGCCCGGCTGACGCCGAGCTCGTCGGCGATGGGCTTGAGCTGCCTGACGGCCTGGCGCTCGCGCTTGCCGCTCTCGGACTCCAGGCGTTCGCGGAGGAACCCGTAGGCCTCGAGGCCGAAGCGCGTGCCCTCCTGGAAGCCATCGTCGTACTTGCCCGTGAGGATGCCGCTGGCGAGCGGGCTCCACACCGTCAGACCGAGCTGGAAGGCATCGTAGAGCCGCGCGTACTCGCGCTCGATGCGCTCCCGGTGCAGCATGTTGTACTGCGCCTGGTCCATGGTGGGCGGCACCAGGTGCTCGTGCCGCGCCACCTCGTAGGCTTCACGGATCTCCTCGGCGCTCCACTCGCTGGTGCCCCAGTAGAAGGCCATGCCCTGGTCGATGAGGTAGTTCATCGCCCGCACGGTCTCCTCGATGGGCGTGAAGCGATCCGGCCGGTGGCAGAACACCAGATCGACGTAGTCCGTCTGCAAGCGCTTCAACGCGGCGGCCGTGCCCTCGATGATGTGCTTGCGCGACAGCCCGCGCTCATTTGGCCCCGAACCGCCGAAGAAGATCTTGGTGGACAGCACCAGGTCGCTGCGTTTCCAGCCGACCTTCTTGATGACGTTGCCCATCATCGTCTCGGCCTTGCCTGCGGCGTAGCCCTCGGCATTGTCG
>CAYOXR010000118.1:0-3367 GCA_964407955.1 uncultured bacterium
TCGGAGGCGCGGACATCACGCGCCGGAAGGGGGAAGGTCGGATGCGAGCTCTCAAGATCGTCGTCCTCGCCGCGGTGCTCCTCGGTACCGCGGCCTGGGCCCAAACCATCACATTCGGCACGTCGCTGCAGCTCACGGGCAGTCTCGCCAACACCGGGCGTTACTACAGGGACGCCTTCAACATGGCGATCGACACCATCAATCAGCAAGGCGGCGTCGACGTTGGGGGCAAGACCTATCAGCTGGCGCTCAAGGTGCTGGACAACCAGTCGGACAACAATCTCGCGGTGCGCCAGTACACGCAGCTGTTGACCCAGGACAAGGTCGACTTCCTGCTCGGCCCCTACGCCAGCGACTTCGTGCTCGTCACCTCGGCAGTGGCCGAGAAGTATCAGGTGCCGATGATCGAGGGCGGCGGCGCGTCGGGTCAGATCTTCGGCCGCGGCTACAAGTACGTGTTCGGCACCCTGCCGGCCGCGGGCGACTACTTCAAGAGCACCATCGACATGATGGCCAAGCTGAACCCGCCCGTGAAGTCGATCGCCCTGCTCTACGCCGACGACTCCTTCGACACCAGCGTGGCGGAGGGAACCACGAACCTCGCCAACCATGCCGGCATCGATGTCGTCATGGATCAGCGCTACAGCAGCAACGCCTCGGACTTCAGCACCATCATCTCCCAGCTCAAGAGCAAGAATCCGGACGCGGTGCTGGTGGCCGGCCACGAGACCGAGGCCCTGAACTTCATCCGGCAGGCCAAGAGCCTGAACTTCAGCCCCAACATGTACTCGTTCACCGTTGGCGTGCCCACCGCGGACTTCCGCCAGGCACTCGCCAAGGACGCCAACTACGCCTTCGGCATGACGCCGTGGCTGCCGCTCGCCTCGAACAAGGACCAGTACTTCGGTGACGCTTCGCAGTTCGCCGCCGCCTACCAGAAGCGCTTCGGCTACGCGCCTGACTACCACGCCGCTTCCGGCGTCGCCGACGTGGAGGCCTTCGTGAAGGCGATCGAGGCGGCCGGGAGCCTCGACCCGCAGGCCGTGCGCAACGCCATCGCCAACGTCAGCTTCGACAGCCTCTACGGCCACGTCAAGTTCGGCGCCAACGGCCAGATCGCCCTGCCCCAGACCGTGATCCAGGTGCAGAACGACAAGGTGGAAGCCATCTTCAACGGCACCAGCTTCGAGACCCAGCCGCAGTACCCCATGCCGGCGTGGAGCGCACGCTAGGCAGACCACCGACTCTCGAGCGTGCGGCCCGTCGGTCACGGCGGGCCGCACGTCTTGTCGCACCGCCGGGCGGAGCGGCTGCGCGGGGGACGCAAGGCGTTGCGGTAACATCGCTCAGGAGTCCGCTTTGGTAGCCATACAGGTCCTCTCCAACGGCATCCTGCTGGGTGGGCTGTACGCGCTGGTGGCGCTGGGTCTGGCGCTCGTCTGGGGCGTGCTGGACATCATCAACCTCGCCCACGGTGCCTTCATCATGCTCGGCGGCTACATCGCCTACTACCTGTTCACGGGGCTCGGCCTCGACCCCTTCGCCAGCCTCCCGCTGGTGATGATCGCGATGTTCGTCATCGGTTACCTGATCCAGTGGGCGCTACTGAACTTCCTGGTGAAGGCGCCGATGTTCAACATGCTGCTCGTGACGTTCGGCATCGACGTGGTGCTGACCTACCTCGCACAGATCCTGTTCTCCGCGGACCTGCGGGCCATCCAGCCGAGCTATGCCGGCAGCAACTTCACCGTCCTGGGGATCACCATTCCCACCGTGAACCTCATGGCCTTCGTGGTGGCGCTGCTGCTGACCGGGCTGCTGGCGTTGTTCCTGCAGCGTCAGCGCTGGGGGCGCGCCATCCGCGCCACCGCCCAGAACCTCGGCGCGGCACGCTTGCACGGCGTGCCTCCGCGCTTCGCCTACGCCTTGACCTTCGGCATCGGAGCCGCGCTGGCCGGCGCCGCCGGCACGCTCTACGGCACGGTGGCGCAGCTGACGCCCTACATCGGCGTGCCGCTCACCGCGAAGTCGTTTGCCATCGCCATCATCGGCGGCCTGGACAATCCCCTCGGCGTGATCGTCGGCGGGCTCGTTCTGGGACTGGCGGAGGCGTTCGGCAGCCTATGGCTGGGGCCCACCTACCGTGACGCGGTCAGCCTCGGCCTGCTGGTGCTGGTGCTGATCGTGCGGCCAACCGGCATCCTTGGGCGGACGGCGTGAGGGCGCTGCCCTGGGTGCTGGCGGCGCTGGCGGTGGCCGCCCTGGCCGCCGTCCCCTTCACGCTCTCGCCGGTCCTCGTTCAGTTCGGCATCAGCACGCTGCTACTGGCCGTGCTGGCACAGGGCTGGAACATCATCGGCGGCTTCACCGGCTACGCCTCGTTCGGGAACTCCGTGTTCTACGGGCTCGGCACCTACGGCACGGCGGTGGCGATGACGCAGTTCCACCGCTCGTTCGCGCTCGGGCTCACGGTCGGAGCGCTCGTCTCGGTGGGGTTCGCGCTGCTGCTGGGGTTGCCGGTGCTGAGGTTGAGGGGCCACTACTTCGCCATCACCACGCTGGCGCTCTCCGAGGCCGTAGCGGCCATCATCGCCAACCTCGACATCACCGGCCGCAACACCGGCCTGATCCTGCCGCTCATCCGCGGCGACACCATGTTCTACGAGCTGAGCCTGGGGCTGATGACGCTGGCCACGCTCACCGTGTGGTGGCTTTCGCGAAGCCGCTTCGGCTTCGGCCTCATCGCCATCCGCGAGCGCGAGGACGCGGCCGAGGTGATGGGCATCCCCACCACCCGCTACAAGGTGCTGGCCTTCGGCCTGGCCGCCCTGTTCAGTGCCCTGGCGGGCGGCATCCACGCCTACTGGATCACCTTCATCGACCCCGCCAGCGCCTTCGACATCTCGCTCAACGTGCGCATGATCATCATGGCGGTCTTCGGCGGCGCCGGCACCGTCATCGGCCCGGTCGTCGGCGCGTTCCTGCTTTCCGGAGTGGCCGAGGTGCTGGCGTCCACGGTCACGGGCATCGCCAGCTTGTTCTTCGGGCTGGTGATCGTCGCCGCCGTGGTGTTCACCCCCAGCGGTGTCATCACCGCCATCAGGCGACTGCCGCGCCGGGGCCTCGCCACGTTCCTGGACGCGGTGCGGGAGACACGGCTGTGAGCGCCGCGGGCGCCCCGATGTTCGAGGCACGGCAGGTCACCAAGCGCTTCGCCGGCCTGCTCGCGCTCTCCAACGTGAGCTTCCGCCACGAAGCGGGTGAGATCCTCGGACTCATCGGGCCGAACGGCGCCGGCAAGACCACCCTCATCAACCTGATCAGCGGCACGCTGGAGCCCACCAGCGGCGCACTCTTCTTCCAGGGG
>CAYOXR010000119.1:0-6060 GCA_964407955.1 uncultured bacterium
GTAGTGGTTGTAGACCGCCACCGCCAGGGTGCGCTTGGCCTCCTCCTGCTCGATGACGTACTGGTCGAGGTAGGCCTTCAGCTCGCGCGGCGAAGGCAGCGGCAGCTTCGGCAGGGCACGCTGCTTGGCGCCGGCGAGCACCTCGCCCACGCGCTCGTAACAGTCGTTGCAGATGTGGGCCGTGCCGTTGGCGCTCGACACCAGCTCCTGCACCTCTGTCTGGGCGCGGCCACAGAAGCTGCAACGAGGCTGGGCCATCCTCAGCCCTCTTTCTTGGGAGCGAAGCGACCGAGCTGCCTCGGCTCCACGACGCGATCAATCAGACCATACGCCAGCGCCTCCTCCGGCGCCATGAATTTGTCGCGCTCCATGTCGCGCCGGAGCTTCTCGCGGGCATGGCCGGTGTGCTGCTCGTAGATCGCCTCGAGGATGTCGCGGATCTCCATGAACTCGCGCGCTTGCAACTCCAGATCGGGCAGGCTGGCACGGGGGAAGCCGGCCGAGCCGGCGTGGATCATGATGCGGCTGTGGGGCAGGGCCACACGGTGCCCGCGAGCGCCAGCCATCAAGATCACCGACCCAAACGACATGGCGACGCCTACGCAGTTGGTGTGGACGGGCGCGGAGATGTACTGCATCACGTCGTAGATGGCGAGGCCGGCATACACCTCGCCCCCCGGCGTGTTGATGAACATGTTGATCGGCTGTTCGCTCGATTGCGAGTCCAGCAACAGGAGCTGGGCCGTCACCACGTTGGCCGTCTCCGAGTCGATGGCGTTGCCGAGGAAGATGATGCGCTCCTTCAGCAGGCGGCTGTAGACGTCGTACGTGCGTTCACCGCGGCCGGTCTGTTCGATCACGTAAGGGACGAGCGGCATACGACCCAAGCTTAGCATCGGCGGTGAGCCCCGCGTCTCCGACAGGGCACCGACGCCTGCGCCGGCCGGCGGCGGGCGGACGAGGCGGGCGCTGCGCCCGTGCCGCGCCGGCCACACCCGCGCCCGCGGTGCGCGCCGCCTTTGCGCTGCCGGTCGAGCCGCTACTCGGCCGCGTCCCCTTGGGCTGCGGCCGCGGGAACGTCGTCCTCCTCGGCGCCCTCGGCAGCGGCTTCGTATGCGGCCCGGCTGGCCTCCTCGTTGGCCGAGTCGCCTTCCGCTCCGTCGCCCTCGGGGCCGCCCACCAGCTCGCGAACGGCCTCGCGCAGGGCCTTGTCGCGGGCCAGCAGGAAGCGGTAGTTGGCGAGCCAGCGCTCGCCCATCTCACGCTTGAAGCGACCGGCGTCCTGGCGCTGGCGTCGAGCCATGTAGCGCACCGCCTCGTCGAACTCCTCGTCCGACACCTCGGTGCCGCGCTGCTCCTGCAGCCTCTCGAGGACCAGGTCCCGGCGCACGCTGTTCGTCGCCGCCTGGGTCAGCTCCTGCTGGAACGCCTCGGTGCCGTCGCGGGCCTCGAGGTCCTGCATGTAGCGCTCCAGCGTCGTACCTTGCTGGGCCAGGTCGTTGGCCAGATCCCCGAGCAGGCCGCGCGTGCGCCGTTGCACGAGGCTCTGCGGCACGTCGAACTCCGTCGACGCCAGGAGCTTATCGACGAACTCCTCACGCTGCGCGTCGAAGGCCTCGCGCTCGAGCTGGGAACGCAGGCTCGCGGCGACGGCGTCGCGCGCTTCCTGCCAGGTGTCCAGGCCCAGCGTCTTGGCGAAGTCGTCGCCGACCTCCGGCTTGTCCTTCGCCTTGATGTCCTTCACCAGCACCCGCAGGGTGCGCGTACGGGCGCCCTCCTCAGCGCGGTTCGCGTCGCCGCGCGCTTCCTCGCCCGGCTCCCCGGGCCCGGGGGCGCTGCTGTCCGTGAGCGTCAGATCGACGATGTCGCCGATGCTCGTGCCGAGCAACTGCTTGCGCACCTCCTGCGAGGCGCTCTCCATGTCGACCGGCTGCACGGAAGGCGTGTCCGCGCCGGACGCGCCGGCTTCGGCGTCGGACGCCACCGTCTCGAGCAGCAGGTAATCCGTGCCCTCGGCGGAGCGCTCGACCGGCACCAGCGTGGCGTGCTCGTTGCGGAGCTGCTCGACGGCGTCAGCGATCATGGGGTCGTCGACCTGGCGCGCGCGGGCGTCGATGACGATCTGGGAGATCTCGGGGAGCGCGATATCGGGGTAGAGCTCCGCGTGAACCTCGAAGGTGAACGGCTCGCCCTCCTTGGGGGCATCGGAATGGAAGTGCGCATGCACCGGCGTCAGGTCGAGCTCGCGCACCGCATCCGGATAGTTGGCGTCGACGAGCGCCTCCTTGACTTCGTCTTCGAGCGCCTCTCGGCCGACGCGGCGTTCCAACACCCCCCGCGGGGCACGCCCCGGTCGGAAGCCGGGGACCTTGACGCTGCGCGCCAGGTCCCGGATGACGCGATCGAAGGCGGCGTCTACCTCGTTCGCCGGCACCGTCACCTTGAAGGTCGCATTGACCCCCTGCGTTTCGATGAGCTGTGTCTCCATGGCTCTCCTAGCCTTTCAGCGCAGCAAGCGGACGGCGCGACCGCCTCGAGGTGGGGCGCCGGTGCCGAGCCCGCGGCCGTGAGGTCCGGACGTCGGACGCGAGGTGTGGGCCGGCGCAGCCGCTCGACGGGCACGTCGTCGCCAAAGAGAGCGGCAAGCCGGAGGCTTGCCGCACTGGTGCGAGGAGCGGGACTTGAACCCGCACGGCTAGGCCACTAGATCCTAAATCTAGCGCGTCTACCAATTCCGCCATCCTCGCATGAGCCGGCCCGAGGGCGCGCTCCCGTCACGGCGAACCCCCGCGCGCCATTCGGAGGGACCTCGACGGTCCCTCCCGGGCGGCGGGCGGCCCCGTGTGGTGGGGTGGATGATGGGATTCGAACCCACGACCCTCGGAACCACAATCCGATGCTCTAACCGACTGAGCTACATCCACCACGCTCGCAAACTAGAGTTTATCAGACCCACCGGCCGCTCCACCACTCCGCGCACCACGCCACTACCGCCCGCCTGCCGCGGTCCCGGAGCCGAGCGGTCCGCGTGAGCCCGGCAAGCGGCACCGGGTCCGAACAGGCTCGAGCCTCGCACGCTCGACGCCGCGCCCGGCCCGCCCGCCGCCTGCCAAGGACGGCCGGGGTCAATGAAGGCGCGCCTGGGGGCTCGCCGCGTAGCGTCCGGGTCTCACGCGCCCGGCAGGGCCCTCGGCGCCCGTCGGCTGAGCAGGCGTGCGCCGCCGCCGCGGACCACGATCACTTCCTCGTGGACCATGCAACGGCCCGGAGCCATCGCGAGGGCCGGCTCGAGCGTGAGCGCCATGCCGGCCGAGAGCACGGTGCGGTCGCCCGCGCGGATCGACGGCCACTCCGTCAGCTGCATTCCCAGCCCGTGCCCCATCCGCTCGCCGGCCTCGCATGCGTAGCCGTCCGCAACGACCACGTCGCGCATGGCGCGATGCACCTCGGCGCAAGTAGCCCCTGGGCGCGCCGCGTCGAGGCCCGCTTGCGTCGCCCGGTGCAGGGTGTCGTAGGCGCGCCGCGCCGCATCTTCCGCGCCGCCGACTGCGAAGTTGCGGTCGAAGTCGCAGAAGTAGCCGTCGTAGACCGCGCCGGTGTCCAGCACGACGACGTCGCCGCGGCGCAGGCGGCGGCCGTCCGGAGGCGAGATGACGTCGCCATAGCCACCGGGTCCGGCCGCGCCGGCCAGGTAGGGCACGTCGTCGGCCCCGGCCTGCAGCAGGGCGATCTTGAACGCGGTGAAGGTCCGGTCCAGGGTCCGGTCGACGCTGGCCAGCGCGGGCACGCCGTCGAAGGCGATCGACGCGAGCTCGCAGATGTAGCCGATCTTGGCGAGCTCGGCCTCGGACTTGACCATCCGCAGGGCGCGCACGAGGCTGGTGGCGTCCACCACCTCCGCCTGCGGCAGCAGGCCGAGGAGGCGGCGGTAGTCGTCGAGCGGCATGCGCAAGGCCGTTTCCGGCCCCGTGAGCACGCCGATCCGGCCCGTCGCTGCCCGGACGTCCCGGAGGGTGTCGGCCAGTAGCGACACGCCGTCGTCCTCGGGGCGCGGCGCCGGCCAGGACCGTACGTCATCGAGCCAGGTCCGGTGCATGAGAGGCGCGCCGATTTCGGGGATGACGGCGATGGGCCGGCCCGCGGCGGGCACCACCAGGAACCAGGGGCGCGTCGGGCTCAGCCACAGCGGCGTGTGGAAACCGCTGAAGTAGCGAACCTCGGCCTCGTTCGTCAGGAGCAGCGCATCGATCCCGGCTGCCCCCATGTGGCGTTGCGCGCGCTCCAGACGCGCCTGGTACTCGCGCTTCGGGAAGCCCCGCGGCGGCGCGACAGGGGTCACGGCGTCTCGTCGCGACGCGCTGGCACGGCCGGAATCGCGGGGGCACGTGCGCACGTGATCACGCGGGCTCCTCCGGCCCTTCCGTGATGAAGGCGAGCACGCGGCTGTCGCGCCGCAGCCCGAGCGCCCGCCGGTGCCTGCCGGCGTGGTGCAGCGCGCAGACGCCGGCCGCTCCTGACGGCGTGGTCGCGATGCCGTGGTGCTCGAGACGCGAGACCGTCGCGCGGGACATGGCGTCGGAGATCGTGACGAAGGCATCGGCCTCGCGCGCCAGCTCGCTCAGCGCCAGGTGCGACGGTTCCTTGCAGTCCAGGCGGCCCATGATCGAGACGGGCCCGTCGACCGTCACGGGCGCGGCAGCGCGAACGCTCTCCATCAGCGTTGCCGCCGCCTCGGGCTCCACCACGACGACAATCGGGCCGTCCCCCCAGCGCCGCCTGAACAGCGCGGTCATGGCCGCGGCGAAGCCGCCGACCCCGGCCTGCAGCAGGATGTGGCTCGGTGGCTGCGGCAGCTCGCGGTACACCTCCTCGCCGGCCACGAGGTAGCCCTCCATGACGCGCAAGGGCCACTGCGTGTACCCCGGCCACGACGAATCGGACAACAGCATCCAGCCGTTCCGCTCGGCGTCACGCGCCGCCGCGGCCATGCTGGCCGCGTAGTCCGCGCCGATGCGCCTCACCTCTGCGCCGGCCCGGCGCAAGCGCCGCTCGAAGGCGTCGGGCGTGGTGTCGCTGAGGTAGACGACGGCCCGGGCGCCGAACAGGCGGGCGCCGGCGGCAACCGACAGACCGTGATTGCCTGCGCTCGCGCATGCGAAGACGCTGCCCGCGAGTGCCTTGGCCAGCGTGGGCGCGTCGACGTTCGCGGACGGCCAGCCGCTTCGCCGGGCGGCCATGTCGGCGATGGCGTAGACGGCCCCGAGCGCCTTGAAGCTGCCGAGCCCCATCCGCTCTCGCTCGTCCTTGAGCCAGAGTGCGGCGACGTCCAGCTCCGCGGCCAGGGCCGGCACCTCTTGCAGCGGCGTGGGCGCGGCCGCAGGGCAGAGACCCCAAAGCGAAAGCGCCGCGGCAGGGTCGCGGCTCACGGCCCCGGCGGCCAGCCCCTCCTGTGGGGGTAGGCCGATTCCCCGAAGCGGGTTGCGAAGCACCCTCATCGCCATGGCGCATGCCCTTCGTGGGCTCATCGTAATGGCAGGGGAGATGGTCTGCGGGTCGCCAGGCAGGCGCGACGCGAGGCGACCACGGGGTAGGTTCGGCGGCTCGCGCCTAGCGGCTAGGCAGCGCGCGCCGTCGAGACCGGGCAACCGTGCCCCGCCACGGGCTGGCGCTGCCTGGCTGCAGCAGCTCGAACGCGGCCGGTCGGGCTGCCGTCCCCCCGCAAGCCGGCCGGGCCGTCGTCAGCCGCGCACGCGGGCGCGGCGCCCACGGTCATCGCGCTGT
The DNA here is from genome assembly GCA_964407955.1 of uncultured bacterium. Classification (GTDB taxonomy): domain Bacteria; phylum Deinococcota; class Deinococci; order Deinococcales; family Trueperaceae; genus JASBRS01. The sequence goes on from CAYOXR010000119.1 coordinate 5,782, forward strand.
GCGCGCGGCGCGCCGTCATCGGGAAGCAGCTTCGCCAGGGCGTCCAGATCGGTCGCCACCTCGGCCATGCGTGACAGGCTCACCGGGGCGGCGACGCGCGTCGCCGCATCCTGGGTTCTCTCGGGCGGGCGCCCGAGGCGGCGGGAGATCTCCATGCGCAGCATCACGGCGTCCACCTTGAAGCGGTCCTGGTAGGTGGCGAGCCGCGCCGAGTTCTCCACCAGGAGCTGCCTCGTCTCGTGGCCCCAGGCGCTGTTCCGCTGCTCGTCCGTTTCGGCG